>QXYP01000060.1 GCA_009886815.1 Halieaceae bacterium | reverse complement strand
GGTGCCGGTCAATATCATTCTGGCACCCATGGAGGGAGACCCTATGGCGGCCTCTGAGTTTTGGCAGCTGGCCCAGGTAAGCGGCGGTTCGTTTATGTCGCCCTCGCGAGACTGGCCATGATTCTCATTAGGCATTGCGATCCATGAAAACACGCCGAGGAACGCCAGAGTTTTCCATTTCCTTTTTGGATGTCATTTGCTGTGGGTTTGGTGCGGTAATTCTATTGCTTATGATTACCAAGACCGTGCAGCCCCAAATATTGGAGCGCTCGACCGTTGTTGCCGATGGCCGCGTTGCAGATTTAACCGAGCAGCTCTTTGAGATTCGCGGCGAAACCACCGTTCTTAATCGCGACCTCAAGGCCAAACAAGAACAGATCTCTGAATATCGTGAGCGCATTGCGATTCTTCAGGGGGCGCTAGCGAGTACTCGCTCACGCTATGACAGCCTTGAGACCACCAGAAATTCCAATAGCATTATTGAGCAAGAATTAGCCATAGCGCGACAGCAGCTGAGTGAAGAAGAAAAGCGACTACTGGGCGTTAACAGTCAGCGAAAAAACCAGCTAATCGGCGGCATACCCGTTGACAGTGAGTACATCATTTTCATCATAGATACCTCGGGCTCTATGTTCTCCTACGCCTGGGATCGAATGCTCATTGAAATGGAAGCGACCCTCAATATTTACCCTGAAGTCAAAGGTATTCAGGTGCTCAACGATATGGGTAACTACCTCTTCTCTCGCTATCGCGGCCAATGGATTCCCGATACTCCGGCGCGGCGCAGCCTGATACTGCGCAACCTCACCAACTGGAATGTTTTTTCCAATAGCTCTCCCGTTGAAGGCATTACCGCTGCGGTGCGCACCTTTTATGATCCCAAGAAAAAGATGTCGATCTATGTTTTTGGTGACGAATTTACCGGGGATTCGATTCGTAATGTGGTTGAAACAGTCGACCGATTAAATGCCCAGAACTTTGGCGGTGAACGGCGCGTCAGGATCCATGGTGTGGGCTTTCCCGTACAATTTATTAGACCGCCAGAATTGCAGGTTACTGGCGTACGTTTTGCTACACTGATGCGAGAGCTAACCTACAGAAATGGTGGCACGTTTGTTGGACTTAATAACTTCAGGCCCTAGACCGACTTGGCGCTCACTGAGCGTTGTCGCGATCATGCTGCTGCTGAGCGCCTGCGGCGCCCGTGAAGTTGTCGTTCAGGGAAACTTTCCAAAACCCTTGATGGATCCCCTTCCCCTGACCCTGGGTGTTATTTACACCGATGAATTTGCCCAACACGAAATCTTTGACGAAGCCGCGGGTCGCGCTGAATCTGACTGGCTGGTTAAGACCGGCGATGCGCAGGTCGAGTTTTGGAATACGTTGCTCAATGGCATGTTCCAAGAAGTGGTGCAAATCAAAGACAGCCAAACCTTAGAGGCGTATAAAAATACGGTCGATGCTGTGATCATTCCAGCCGTTGCCGACCTTCAGTACACCATTCCTTTACACACCAACATAAAGATCTACGAGATCTGGATGAAGTACCGTTTCAAAATGGTCTCTTTAGAAGATGTCCATGGCAATGAGAACGGCGACTTATCCATTAAGCCGGATCAATATTTTGCCGATTGGACCCTGACAGCCTACGGCAAAACCCCCACCGCTTTTTTGCAATCTGACGAAGAAGCCGTGAATCTCGCCGCCGTCGTGGCACTGCGTGACGCTGGCGCCAACTTCGCCACCTCTTTTTCCCGAGTCCCTGATATCGCCGCTTGGATGGCCGAGGGACTGCAGCCTCCCCCCGCCGAAGCGACAGACATTCAGAGGCTAGAAAATGATTAGAGTAATACAAGGAAAGCTAATCGCGGGGCTAGTGCTTGCCATGTCAATACTGCAAGGCTGCGTCAATGCTACCGTCGATGAAATGACGTTTCTTGAGCCTACCGAGGGCATTGGTGACGCCTCAGTGGTCATCATAGGGAGGCGGCATGCGCCCGATTACGAGACTGAATTTGACTTTATTGAATGCATTGGCGACCACATTCGCCGGGGTGATAACTCGATTTCTGTCTTACACGAACTTGATTTTATCAACATGATGTACCCGTGGTTCGAACCCCGCACCGCACCGCTGCGCACTGACGATATCGAAAAACTCCTGTCCCAAGAGCGCGTCGCCAATCGATTTGAAGAGTTGAAACTCGAGTACATGATTTGGATCGACGGCTCCACGATTGAAACCAACAGTTCAGGATCAATGACCTGCGGGGTAGGCCCAGGGGGCGCTGGCTGTTTTGGCTTTGGTACTTGGGGCAACGCCGCAGACTACGAAGCCACAATATGGGATTTTACCGACGAAATAGAAGTGGGGCGCATTAGCGCCAACACCAGCGGTCAAAGCTATATGCCTGCCGTGGTGGTTCCCATCCCCATTATTGCCCCGGTACAGGGCACCGCCTGTGACAGCTTGGGTGACCAACTGCTCAAGTATTTGTCCGCCAAAATGTAGGGCAGATTCATGAAGATCCTTTTATCCCTAGCACTGGTTTTGATGCTGGCCGCCTGTGGCAGCACCGGAGGTTCCTCATCTACCGTGACGGTGGGGGGGCGGCAAATTGAGGTCCCTGAAGTTACTGTCGATGAACACCAGCGTCTCATCGATACCATTGGTATTTATGACGACCCGGAGACGGCAGCCTACATTAATGCGATTGGCCAGCGCTTGGTCGCCAATTCTTCCCGGCCTAACGACACCTTTACCTTTACTCTGCTCGATTCTCCCGACATCAATGCCTTTGCCCTGCCCGGCGGGTTCATTTATGTGAATCGAGGGCTGCTGGCTTACCTCGAAACCGAGGCGGAACTCGCAGGCGTGATTGCTCATGAAATAGGCCACATTACAGAAAACCACCACAGCCGGCGCTCGACTCAGCAAACCACCACCACGGTGCTCGCGACCACCGCTTATATTCTCACAGGCAGCGGTGATCTATACGATGCGGCGCAAATGTATGGCGCAGAAGTGGTCAGCGGTTTTGGACGCGATATGGAGCTCGAAGCCGACGCTGCAGGGGCCGAGTTTATGCATCGATCGGGTTACGATGCCGATGCCCTTCTGTCTGTGATTGGTGTTTTGAAAGACCAAGAGATGTATCGACGCGTTCAAGCCAAAGCCTCGGGTAAGCCCACGGGTACCTATCACGGCTTGTATGCCAGCCACCCCAGAAATGACCTGCGCCTGCAGACGGTTATTAAGACAGCCAACACCCTCGATTTGGATGACCAGCCGGAAGACCCCGAAGCACCCGGGGTGTTCCGCAATCGTGTTGAGGGCCTGGTCTTTGGGGCAAGCGCGCAGTCCCAAGCTGAACCCAATCGTTTTTATCACAACAAACTCGACTTCACCTTCCGCTACCCCGAGGGCTGGTCGGTCGCCCAAGGTTCTAGAGATGTCACCGTGACTTCAAAAGATGGCAGCGCCTCAATGGCAATCACCCTGTCGCGCCTAGATGCCGGGGTAACACCGGTTGAATTTTTGACGAGTACGGCGTCGGGAGACTTAACGGACTCCCGTGAACTGGAGCAATTTGGCCTCCAGGGCGGCACGGCTATGGCAAGCGTTGGAGAGAGCACAAAGCGCTTGGCCGTACTCGATCACAAGTATCGCTTTCTTTTTGAGGGCACCGGCAATGACGCCGATGCTTTGATGATTATTGAAAGCTTTCGCCCCTTGGTGCCCAAAGAAAAGGCGAAAGGACCCAGCCGCACCCTGCATTACGTGCAGGTGCCGCGAGGCGCCACGCTGCAAAGCCTGGCCTCAGGTGCGCGTATTCCAGATGCCGAAGATCAGCTGCGGCTTATCAACGGCTACTACCCCGTGGGTGAGCCCCGCATTGGTGACTGGATTAAAACGATTCGCTGAGCGAGACTCTGGGCACGACAAGCCGTTAAGAGTACGCCATGAAAACCTTATTGCGCTCAGCACTACTTTTGATCGTGAGTTTTTGGCTGACGGTGGTGCAAGCTGATGTCACCGTTTATACAGCCGCGTTAATCCGTACCCTAGAGCCTGCATTACCCGAAGCAACCGCAGTCGCCGTGGAAGATGGGCGCATTGTTGCGGTCGGCAGTTTAGAAGACATGGAGCCTGTCCTGCGACTGCGAGGCGGTGAGATCGATCGTCGATTTGAAAGTCGGGTACTAGTCCCCGGATTCATAGATCCCCACGTGCATCCCTCCTTACCCGCTATTTTGACGCAGTTCCCATTCCTGGCGCCCGATGACTGGTCGCTGCCAACGGGAGAGTTTCCCGGTGCAACCACACCCGACGCCTATAAGAGTCGACTTCAGGCACTCGCCGCTGAACATACTGACCCCGACACACCTTTTATTACCTGGGGCTATCACCCCCTTTGGCACGGAGAAGTCTGGCGGGATGATCTGAACCAATGGTTTGGCGACCAGCCCGTGATGATTTGGCACCGCTCTTTCCATGAAATCATTGGCAACGACGCCGCCTGGGCCATGCTGGGAGTCACCGCAGAAGATGCCGCACTCACCCCTGAGGCCAACTGGGAAAGAGGACACTTTTACGAGGGCGGCTTAAAAGCCGTGGTGGCAAAATTGCGCTTTCTTTTCGAGCCCGCACGCTTCGGCAAAGGCATGCAAAATTTCCTCACCATGATGCACCAAAGCGGCGTCACCACCGCGCTGGACATGGGAACCGGTATTTTTGGCAACCCGGTGCAAGAAATCGCCAGCATTCGTGCCGTGGCCGAGGCCTATCCGGTACCCTCACGTATTATTCTTACCCCCATTATTTTGGACTTCATGGCACGGCAAGTGCCCCCGGAAGCCGCACTGGCCGAAATAAAAACCTGGCAGGCCAGCAATTCTGACCGCGTTACCGTAGGCAATCACTTCAAACTTATGCTCGATGGGGCGATATTTAGCGGGCTCAGCCAGTTTGGGCCGCCCGGGTACCTCGACGGCCATGAGGGCGTCTGGATGGCGCCTCGAGAGGTGACCCACGACTATGCTAAAACGTTTTGGGACGCCGGATTCCAGCTGCATGCCCATGCCAATGGCGACGCAGCCGCGGGTTGGTTTATTGATTTGCTAGCAACCCTATTGCGCGAATCGCCCCGGCCTGATCATCGCATGACCCTTGAGCACTTTGCCTACAGCACAGAAGATCAAACCCGGCAGCTGAAGGCACTGGGAGCCCTGGTTTCTGCGAACCCTTACTATCACTATATTCTGTCCGAGCTCTACGCCGAGAGCTGGCTAGGTAAGGATCGTGCCGGGCAAATGGTCCGATTAGGCAGTTTAGAGCGCGCCGGAATTCCCGTAGGGCTGCACTCGGACAGCCCCATGGCACCCTTGTCGCCGCTTACGCTCATCTGGGCCGCAACCGCCAGAGAGACCATTGGTGGTTCACCGGGAATCGCCAGTGAAGCCCTCTCAAGAGCCCAGGCCCTGCGCGGTGTAACCCTCGATGCCGCGTGGATTCTGGGAATGGAAGATGACCTGGGCTCTGTTAGAGCCGGGAAAATTGCAGATTTTACCGTGCTCAGTGACGACCCAATGACTGTCCCTGACGACAAATTGAGAGACATTGAGGTCATAGCCACCGTATTTTCCGGGCAACCCTATCCGGTCTCAAAATGAGTCAACGGGGTGGATTGTTAGGGCGAATGGCCACCCAAAAGCGCTTATGACGGCCTGAAAAGCGCGTAAGATCACTTTAAAAACACGCAAAAGTGCGCTGTTAATTAGGTTGTAGCTGCTTGCCTTGGCGCGTAGGGTGACGATCCCGCTAGAGGACTACCCGCCATGAGCACCCCAGACACCCAGCCCAGCCGTTTCGATGCGTTGGGATTACCGGCCTTTCTACAGGACAACCTGCAGGCACTAGGCTACGAGACCGCCACACCCATTCAGGCGGGCACGATCCCCCTGTTGTTGGAAGGGCGAGACGTTGTCGGGCTGGCACAAACCGGTACGGGGAAAACCGCGGCGTTCGCGTTACCTATCCTTGCGAATATCGACGTCAAAGTGCGTAGCCCACAGGCACTCGTACTGTGCCCCACGCGCGAACTCGCCCAGCAGGTTGCCGATGCCTTTCGTAGCTATGGCCGTGGCATGGGGGGACTAAGAATTCTCAGCATTTTTGGCGGCGCCGATATGCGCCAGCAACTAAAGTCTTTGCGGGAGGGCACCCATATCGTTGTCGCCACCCCCGGACGACTCCTTGACCATATTGAGCGTCGCAGTATCGATTTAACGGGCATCAATGCCGTCGTCCTCGATGAAGCCGATGAGATGTTGCGCATGGGTTTTATCGACGATGTCGATACGATCTTGGCGAAAACCCCAAAGCAGCGCAAAGTCGCGCTATTTTCAGCCACCATGCCCAAGCGGGTTCGCGACATTGCTAACAAACACCTCAGTAATCCCGCTGAAATATCGGTAGCCGCCGCCGCAACAACCAACGAAAACATTGAACAATGCTACTGGCTGGCCAAAGGCGCCAGCAAACTCGAAGCTTTAAAGCGCCTACTGGCTTTCGAAGATACCGAGGGGGTTATTGTATTTACGCGAACCCGTGAGAGCACCACGGTGATCGCCGAGCAACTCCGACAGAGTGGCCTCAAAGCATCGCCACTTAACGGCGATATGGATCAAAAAGTACGACTACGAACCGTCGGCGATTTAAAAAGCGGGGCACTCGATGTTTTAGTGGCCACTGATGTCGCTGCACGGGGCCTCGACGTTGATCGAATTACCCATGTCATTAACTATGACGTGCCCTTCGATGAAGAAGCCTACGTACACCGTATTGGCCGCACGGGTCGTGCGGGACGCAAGGGCAAAGCCATTTTGTTTGTCGTACCTCGAGAACGGAGAATGCTGCGCAATATTGAACGCCTAACGCGCCAGTCGATTCCCGAAATCCGCCTACCTTCAGTACTGGCCATTGACGCCAAGCGCCGAGAGGCCTTTGCCAACAGTATTCGAGCCGCCCTTGCAGATCCCATGCAAGCAGAACTTGAAGATATTATCGATACCCTGAACAACGACGCCAATTGCGACTACCGAAGTATTGCGGTTGCTCTGGCTGGCATGCTGCACAACCCAGGGGCCAGCAAAGGCGCAAAACACGCCAAGGCTGACAAGCACTCGCCTTATGGGGCTCGAGATAACCGAGACGAAAAGGCTCAAAAACCCAATCGCAAAGAGCGCCGGCAAGGCTTGCAAAAAAAGTCAGCCGCCTCTGAGTCCGATACCCCTTCTGCACCAAAGAGCGAGAAACACCTTGGCGAAGCGCGACCCCTGCGGGATCACCCTGACGTGCCGATGGAGCGCTTTCGCGTGGAAGTGGGTCGCAAACACGGGGTGAAACCGGGTGAGCTGATGGGCGCTATTGCTAATGAAGCCGGCATTGAGGGGCAATACATTGGCATGATCAACATTCTGGAAGAGTGTTCCACCATTGATCTGCCCGAGGGTATTCCGAAGTCCATTCTCAAGCACCTGAAAAAAACTCGGGTCAAGGGCGTACATCTAGCCATGGGGCGCGTGGCCTAGACCGGATAGCATTTGACGGCACAAATCACCGGGCACTAGGCGCCACGCGCTTAGCACTCGGTCGACATGACACCCCAAGATTGCCTTCACAACCACAGTTAACAGCACCCTTGGCGAGGGCAGGCAACATGGAGGGCGGCTAAGCGCTAGAGGCTGTATCCGCCCAACGCTGCGATTCCCGAGCTCTATCGTTCAACCCTCTCGTGCAACCCTATCGCGCAACAAAAAACTCACGTTGCCCTACGCATCGGCTCTCTTTCGCAAGCCTCCACTTTTACAAGCCTTTCGGGCGTCAACGCATTGGCTTTAAAACCCTCAAGCCCTACTGTGCTGTTAACATTGCGCCCTTTAAATGAAAGCGCCTCTGGACCTATACTTTGTTTCGGCTTCCTCGTTCGAAGTAGACACAAGCCTGTTTCACTAGCGCTTACAAACACTCTAAGGTTTACCGAAAAACTTTGCCCTTTAGCTTGATAACCGCGCTGTTAACGGCGCTACAGGAATCTCCATGACCGCCCAGCTCTGTGACGCACTGACCTTTAATAATGGTGCCAAGCTCGAAAATCGCTTCATGCTTGCGCCCCTGACCAATCTGCAAAGTGGTACCGATGGCGTATTGAGTGACGACGAATACCAATGGCTCACTTATCGCGCTGAAGGAGGATTTGGGCTGACCATGACCTGTGCCGCCTCAGTACAACACTCAGGCGTTGGCTTTCCCGGACAACTAGGTGCCCACGACGACCGGCACATTCCAGGCCTAACGCGTCTAGCAGCAGGTATCAAAGCCCACAACAGTCATGCGGTGGTGCAACTGCAACACAGCGGTATGCGTTCCCAGCCCGACTACTGCGCAGGGGTTCCGCAATGCCCCTCAGACGATGAAGAAACCGGCTCAAAGGCAATGAGTGACGAGCAAGTACAAGCCCTTATTGACGACTTTATTGCCGCGGCAGAACGCTGCCAAAAAGCGGGCTTTGATGGTGTGGAACTTCATGGCGCTCACGGTTATCTGCTCTCTGAATTTCTGAGCCCCCAATACAACCAACGCGAAGATGGTTACGGGGGTAACGCCGCAAGTCGAGCGAAAATACTTTGGGACGTTATCGCGGGTGTTAATGAACGCTGTGGACGAGGCTTTAGTTTGGGTGTGCGTTTGTCTCCCGAGCGCTTTGGACAACGAACCGCAGAGATTCGCGACTTGGCCGCAGCATTGCTTGTCGACGAGCGGCTTGATTATCTCGATATGTCACTGTGGGATCTCACGAAACCCGCACATGATGAGGAGTTTGAGGGTCAGTCGCTGCTCGAGATTTTTACTGAACTACCCCGTCAGGGCGTTGCATTAGGGGCAGCAGGTAAGCTGTACAGTGCCGCCCAATGCCAAAGCGCCCTCGATCAAGGTCTCGATTTTGTCATGGTCGGACGAGGGGGCATTTTGCACCATGATTTCCCCCAGCGCGCCTTGGCCGATCCCGAGTTTGCCATGGCTGACCTACCGGTCACCCGTGAGTATCTCCAACAGGAGCGACTGGGCACACCGTTTATCGATTACATGGCGAGCTGGAAGGGTTTTGTTGCAGACTGAGTTGCGTCTGCACAGCGACGAGGCGGCCGTAGGAGAAAAGGTTGCCTCGAAACAGTCCGCTAAGGAAGCTACGTTTGTTGGCGGGCACTGAGCATAACCCTTAGGTTACTCGTAAGCTCTGGCAACCAGTCCTCGCACCAAAGCCAACCGGAGACCTATTTCTTCCCGGGTACAAAGGCCCATACCGGTACCCAAGGCATAGAGTAAAATCTCGGGGCGCTCTGGACGCAGTGGCGATAGCGCAAAGAGGCGATTGACCAGAGCTTCACCCATCACCCTAAACTCACCCCAAAAGGTGGCATCGGTACCCGGTGGTATCGCGATATGACACAGCTCCGTCATAGACTCACTGCCCAGTAGCTCTAAAGCCGTCTCACCGGTGACCGTTTCTGGATGGGTCATCGACAGCGCATACACCAATCCCAAGCACCACCCGGCTCTTTCGACCTTCTGCTGCTGCCCTTGCTCCTGACGACCAATGTCCAAGGCATCGGCCGCTGCGCAGGCAACCGCGGTGACCAATGTTGTATACGTTAATACCGACAAGGCCTGACTTTGCTGCTGTTTGGTTAGTGCACTGGCCTGCTGATCAATGGCCCCCCAAATTAATTGGCGCAAGCGTGGATAGTTGCTGCCATCGGGATGGGCAATTTGATCAAACATGGCCGAGTAGGCCTGCTTAAACGCGCCAATTTGTTCGCGGTCTATCAAAGGTCACTAACCAAAGCGGGTGTCGGCCACAAACGGGTTTGAGGCGCGTTCACGACCAAAGGTGGAATCAGGCCCATGCCCGGGAATAAACTGAATATCGTCGCCGAGGGGAAATAATTTTTCCCGGATAGAGTTAATCAGGTCGTCATGATTCCCCATGGGAAAATCGGTACGGCCAATTGAACCGGCAAAAATAACGTCACCCACCCAAGCTAACTTTTGTGGCGTGTGAAGAAACACCACATGCCCCGGTGTATGTCCCGGACAATGAATCACTTGAAACTGAGCCTCGCCTACCGTGACAGTTTCACCATCTTTCAACCAGCGATCGGGCTCAAAAGCATCTGCGTGGGGGAAATTGGCCATCTGGCACCACTCGGGCAACTTATCAATCCAAAAGCGATCGCCCTCCTCGGGGCCTTCTATGGGTACCTGCAGCCGCTGGCGCAACACATCACTCGCCGCGCAGTGATCCATATGGCCATGGGTTAGCAATATCTTTTCAACTTGCGCATCCATTTTTTCGACCGCAGCAAGAATCTTTTCAATGTCACCACCCGGGTCAACAATGGCAGCCTTTCCCGTTGCCTGACACTTCACCACCGAGCAATTTTGCTGATAGGGCGTAACAGGAACTATGGTAACCGCAAGTGTCATGAAACCTCCGAACTCTCGGCTGCCGCCGCCTCTGATCCCATGTCGCTGTCAGCGTGGGGATCGTTATAAATCGTCTCGTCGAGCTGCCCCTCACGGTGTGCAACGATGGTTGCCACGGTCGCATCACCCGTGACATTGACCGCAGTGCGAATCATATCGAGCAAGCGGTCAACGCCAATGATAAGAGCCACGCCCTCCACGGGCAGGCCCGCTTGGGTCAGCACCAAGGATAACGTAATGAGTCCCACACCTGGGACAGCGGCCGTTCCAATAGAGGCCAGTGTTGCCGTTAAGATCACCATAAGCAGCTGCATGGCACTGAGCTCGATACCATAAACTTGCGCAATAAATACGGTAGCGACGCCCTGCATAATCGCCGTACCGTCCATATTGACGGTAGCCCCCAAGGGAATGGCAAAGCCGGCCACACTTTTGGGCACGCCCAGCCGTTTCTCTACGGTACGCAAGGTAATAGGAAGCGTCGCTCCCGAGGAAGCCGTCGAAAATGCAAAGGCCCAAACACGACGCATTTTGGTTCTGAGTATGCCGGGGTTGAGCCCGGTTGTGGCCTTGAGAAGGAGCCCGTAAGACACGACGCCGTGAAAAATAAGCAAGCCCGACAAGGTAAGAAAATACGCCGCCAGATTGATAATGGTGCCAAAGCCCATTGTCGCGAACAGCTTCACCAGCAGCGCAAATACGCCCCATGGGGCCAATTCAATCATGACCCCCACCATTTTCATGACGATCGCTTCCATATCTCGAAACCAGCTCGCTATGCGCTGGCCAGCCTCACCCGCTCGGGTCAGTGAGTAGCCCACCAAAATGGCGAACACAATCACCTGCAACATTTCGCCTTGCGCCATAGCGGCAAAGGGATTTGACGGGAAAATATTGACCAAAACATCGGTCAGCGGCGGCGGCATTTTCGGCTCGAAGGCCGTTGAAGCCTCAACCTGCAACCCCCGACCCGGCCCCAGAAGCGACGCGCCGACCAAACCCAAGGTCACTGCCGTTGACGTCGTCACCAGATACAAGCCAATCGTTCGACCGGCAATGGCGCCCATTCTTGCGCTGTTACCCAAAGACGCCATACCGCAGATCAAGGACACCAATACCAGCGGTACGACCAACAGCTTTAATGAAGCTATGAATATTCTTCCCACAACGTCGAACACACCAAAAATAAGATAGGTGTTGATAAATTTGGCCAACGACGATTCGGCATCGATTTGTGTCAGTAGCACTTCAAGGCCTGACCCCAGCACAATGCCGGCAGCCATCGCCATTAAGATTCGATTCGTCAAAGACATTTATTTCTCCTCGCAAGGACCATCGGTCCAGCTTGCAACCGCGATATCGGCGCAGGCGTTGCACCCCGACGGATAGGTCGCTAATTTTTCCCCTGCCAGCGTGGCACACACCGGTGAATACTCCATGGTGCACACCATGGGGCGTGGGTCACGGCACTGGGTAGCCGCCGCCTTGTTGGAATTATCATCTTCAGGAACGTTCGTGCCCGACATCGGTGTACAGCCCACCAACACAGTGAGCAGAAACAGTGGCAATACAAAACGCATCATGACTTCTTTCCCTCAAACGATCGATTTCGCCAGCGCCTGTCAGACACCGGGATAGCAATAATCATAAACAGGCCATCGACCTGATGCACGCGGTCAATACAAGCGCCCACCACCTGATGCCATAACAGTGAATACTTTGAACGCCTAATAAGGCTTTGTAGAACCATCAGGCGCCGCGCAATAACCGATCACGCTGTGCCAAAAGATCGTCCTGCTGTTGTGCAATTTCAGCAGCCGGCGGCGGTGAACGCCAAAGCGCCATCGCGTCAGACAACCGTCTTTTGCAGGCTGACGTGGCTTGCGGTAGCTGCTCCGCCAACCCGCGCATGTCGGCCATTCGACCCCAGCAATTTAAGACGACATCACAGCCCGCTTCCAAAGACCGTTGGCCCGATAAGGGAACGGGTCCCTGAAGGGCCTTCATGTCAAGATCATCGGTCATCAAAAGCCCATCGAAGCCTATCTGCCCGCGGATCACCTCGTCGATAACCTTTGGCGACAACGTGGCGCACTGCTCAGCATCCCAGGCGTCGTAAACAATGTGGGCGGTCATTGCCATTGGTGCATGTGCCAGGGCCTTAAACGGCGCGAGGTCTCTATTCAATGCCTCAATTGACGCCGTTACTCTGGGCAGCGCCTCATGACTGTCGGCCAGGGCACGACCATGCCCGGGAATGTGTTTAACGACGCCCACCACACCCGATAGCGCGAACCCCTCCAATAGCGCAGCGCCAAGTTCCGCCACCATTGCCGGCTCAGCGCCAAAAGCACGATCACCAATGATGTCGTGGGCGCCTGTTTCGGGCACATCGAGTACCGGCGCACAGTTGACGGAAATGCCCAGTGCCGCAAGATCGAGGGCCAACGCCTGATAATTACAAACCGCCGCGGCTCTCCCACGCTCAG
>QXYP01000006.1:7024-13059 GCA_009886815.1 Halieaceae bacterium | reverse complement strand
AAATCCGTGGGCACCGAGTAAATTCCCATCACCTCACTGGAATACCCAGAACGGTTGTCTTTGGCGCGTCTTCCGACGCCACTGGAGTTTTTACCCCGAGCGACTGCGGCCTGGGGCTGTGGTAAGCGCCTTTGGATAAAACGCGACGATCTGACAGGTTCTACACTGACGGGTAACAAGGTGCGCAAACTGGAATTCATAGCCGGTTTCGCTAAGGCTCAAGGTGTAGACACGTTGATCACCTGCGGTGGTCTGCAAAGCAATCATGCCCGTGCGACGGCCAATGTTTGTGCAAAGCTGGGTTGGCATTGTGAGCTGGTTTTACGAGGCCGCCACCCTCTGAGCGAGGGAAATACTTTGCTTGATCAGCTCTTTGGTGCAGAAGTGACCGCCGTAGAGCCTCGCCGTTATAGCGAACACCTTGACAGCATTTTAGAGGAACGCGCTGAACATCATCGCAGCCTGGGTAGGCAGCCCCTAATCATCCCCACCGGGGGCAGTAACGGGCTGGGAATTTGGGGGTATGTGTCTGGAGCGGAGGAGTTGGTCGCTGATATGGCATCCGCAGATATCAGTCTAGCAACCATCGTCACCGCAACTGGGTCGGGGGGTACTCAGGCCGGCCTTACTCTGGGCATGGCCCTGTTTAAGCCAGATTGTGCTGTTTGGGGCATTGCTGTTTGCGATGATGCTCAGTACTTTCAAACTAAGGTCTCCCAAGATATTGCTGAGGCACAGGAAATTTGGCCAGGACTTGGCTCTGACGACTTTACTATCAATACCAGTGACGCCCATGTTGGCCCCGGTTACGGCAGGGCGACCACTCCAGTCTATGAGCGCATAGCAGCCCTTGCGAGCCTAGAGGGCATTGTTCTTGACCCGGTTTATACGGGTAAGGCCTTTCATGGTCTGTGCGAGGAGCTCGCTCGGGGTGCTTATTCTGAGGTGAATGACATCATTTTTGTGCACACTGGCGGTATATACGGCATATTCCCTCATGGTCAGCAACTCGCAGCGGCGGCCAGTCAGCCGGCATCAACGCTCAACTAGATAGAGGCATTTACTGTGGAAGCGATCATTACTCAAATCAACGCCGTGGCCTGGGGCCCCGCCATGCTCATTCTGCTGCTGGGAACCGGGATATTTCTAACCTTGGGCCTGGGCTTTATGACCTTTCGCCGTATTCCTACCGCATTCCGGTTGCTGTTTGGTGGCGGCGCGGGGCAGGGTAGCGGTGACATTCCCCCTTTTCGCGCGCTCATGACATCGCTTTCTGCGACGATCGGCACGGGTAACATAGCCGGTGTCGCTACAGCGATCGCCCTCGGTGGTCCCGGCGCATTGTTTTGGATGTGGATCACCGCACTGTTTGGCTTGGCCACAAAATTTGCCGAGGGCGTGTTGGCCGTTGAATACCGAGAGCGTGATGCTTTGGGCGGATACAGCGGCGGCCCGATGTATTACATTCGCAACGGCTTGGGGCAACGTTATAGGTTTCTGGCAACAGCCTTCGCACTATTTGGCGGTTTGGCAGGTTTTGGACTGGCCAACACGGTGCAGTCCAATTCAGTGGCGCAAGTTCTAGGAGACAACCTAGGTATTCCTTGGCAGGCTACGGGCCTTGTGTTGATGCTTGTTGTTGGCAGCGTAATTTTGGGCGGCATTCAACGGATTGCACTCATTGCGGGAGCTGTTGTTCCGAGCATGGCCATTGCCTATGTCCTGATGAGTGTCATTGTGATTGCGATGCATATTGAAGAAGTTCCCGCGGCCTTCGAAACGATATTTAATTCTGCCTTCAATGGCGCCTCTGCAGCAGGCGGCTTTGCCGGTGCCACGGTATGGGCAGCCATTCGATTTGGTGTTGCTCGTGGCGTGTTTTCAAATGAAGCCGGCTTAGGAAGCGCGCCAATTGCGCACGCAGCAGCAAAAACGAATGAACCCGTAGAGCAGGGTATGATTGCTATGCTCGGAACCTTTATCGACACCTTGATTGTTTGCACGATGACGGGATTGGTTATCGTTCTTACCGGTGTATTTGAGACGGGTGAGTCTGGTGCTTCGCTGACAGCTATGGCATTTGCAGAAAGTTTTCCCGGTGGGGAGTGGGTCGTCACTTTAGGCGTGATCTTGTTTGCTACGACCACAATGATCGGATGGTCATTTTATGGTGAGCGCTGTGTTGTGTATTTGGTAGGAACCCGGGGTATTTTGCCCTTCAGGATTCTCTGGGTCGCCGCCATACCGGTAGGCGCGGGTCTAAACCTTGGCATAGTCTGGCTGATCGCCGACACCTTGAACGCCTTTATGGCCATTCCCAACTTAGTCGCACTTCTGCTGCTGTCGCCAGTGGTGTTCAAGCTTTCTCGGGCTTATTTTGCGGGAGAACGGAGACCACCACCTCAGGAAAGCAGGGCTTAAGTTGGCAACGCCTACTGTCCCTGCCAGTCTGGTCATCGCGATTTCATCGCGAGCGCTGTTCGATCTGGACACCGCGCATCAGGTCTATGAGGACAAAGGGCTGGCGGCGTATTCCCAATACCAAATCGATAACGAGCAAGTTCCCCTCAATCCGGGTACAGCCTTTGGCGTTGTTCGTAAATTACTGGCACTCAATGATAGTTTGACCGATGCCATGCGGGTAGAGGTCGTACTGTTGTCTCGTAACAGTGCCGATACGGGCTTGCGGGTTTTTAACTCTATCGAGCATTACCAACTGCCTATCACGCGAGCAGTTTTTTGCGGCGGCGAGGCACCTTTTGGTTGCCAACTGTTCCTGTCAGCTGAACCTGCCGATGTCCGTAAAGCCCTTGAAAATCAGGTGGCGGCGGCCACCCTCGTTTCTCGTCAGGCGTCTGATAACGAAAACCAACAGCTACGTTTCGCCTTTGACGGCGATGCCGTATTGTTCTCTGACGAAGCAGAGCAGGTATTTAAGCGCGATGGCTTAGAGGCTTTTACTGCCAGTGAACGTGCCGCACGGCATGAGCCGCTTCAAGGGGGCCCATTTAAGCGGTTCCTCGCTGCGCTTCAGCAATTACAGCAGGCATTCCCCGCCGACGAAGCCCCAATTCGGACAGCGCTGGTGACGGCACGCTCAGCCCCTGCCCATGAGCGTGTTATTCGCACACTTAGAGCTTGGGATATTCGTATAGATGAATCTATTTTTCTCGGTGGGCTTGATAAAACCGAGTTTTTAAAAGCCTACCAAGCCGACGTATTTTTTGATGATCAGCAGACACATTGCGATAGGGCGGCAGATCACGTCACTACCGGACACGTTCCACACGGTGTTGCCAACCCTCCCGAGTGATGTTTTTCGCATTAATGCATAAAAAACACTAATTTTATGTCCAAAACGCTGGCCCCAGAGTGAAAGTGGGGGTACTTTTCGCTTAAAGCGTGCCTCGGGATGATAAATTGAAGCTGCAACAATTGAGATATATCTGGGAAGTCGCCCATCACGACCTCAATGTATCTGCGACGGCACAGAGCCTGTTTACCTCCCAGCCAGGAATCAGCAAGCAAATTCGGTTGCTTGAAGATGAATTGGGGGTGGAAGTCTTTGCCCGCAGCGGTAAACACCTGACCCATATTACGCCTGCAGGAGAAGTCATACTCGAATTGGCTGGCGAGATGCTGCGCAAATCAGACGCCATCAAACGTGTAGCTCAAGAATTTTCAGATGAAACCAGCGGCACGTTGTCCATAGCCACAACGCATACCCAAGCGCGCTACGTGCTGCCGCCTATTATTAAAGACTTTATGTCGGGCTATCCCAATGTGTCGCTTCAAATGCAGCAAGGCACGCCGCCTCAGATTGCAGAAATGGCAGCAGAGGGCAGCGTAGACTTTGCCATTGCAACCGAGGCATTGCAGCAATTCAGTAGCCTCGTGCTGTTACCTTGCTATCGTTGGAATCGCTGTATCGTGGTGCCGAAAGGACATCCTTTGACTCAGGTAGAACGGTTGACCTTGGAGTTGGTGGCAGAACACCCAATCGTCACCTATACATTTGGCTTTACGGGCCGATCAAAGCTTGATGATGCCTTTAAGAGCCGAGGCCTTATTCCCCGTGTTGTATTTACTGCCGTTGACTCAGATGTCATTAAGACCTACGTGAGGCTGGGGTTAGGCATAGGGATTATTGCAGGATTGGCTCATGACGAAACCCTCGACGAGGATCTGGTTAAACTCAACGTAGACCATCTCTTTGCCAGCAGTGTTACGAGTCTTGCCTTTCGCAGGGGATCATTTTTACGCGGTTACATGTACGACTTTATTCTGGCTCTGGCGCCACACTTAAGCCGAGATATTGTCGTGGAGGCGCTTTCCAGATCCAACCCGGTGGAACGAGAAGCCCTTTACAGCCACATTGAGCTGCCGACTTATTGAGTATCGAGTGCGCGCATAAAACCCGAGACCTTATCCAAGGTTTCCGCGAACTCCTCCTCTGGCACTGAGTCCCATGTGATACCGCCGCCGCCCCAGCAGTAGAGCACGCCATCTGCAGCTTCCAGCGTTCGTATGGCAATGCTCGATTCCAGCCATCCATTGGCCGACATGGCGAAGACACTGCCGCAATAGACCCCACGAGGCCCTTTTTCAAGGCTTTTAATGATTTCTACAGCGCGCTTCTTGGGAGCGCCGGTAATTGAGCCTCCTGGGGAGGCGGCGATTAACGCGGTGCCTGAGCTGACGCCGTCCTTGAGCTTTCCTTCAATTCGACTGACTAAATGGTGCACATTGTCGTAACTGTAGAGTTCACATAATTCGGTCACCTCTACGGTGCCGGTTTGGCAGAGTTTGCCTAGATCGTTGCGTAATAGGTCAACGATCATGATGTTTTCAGCGCGATCCTTGGTCGAATTCAATAGCGACCTCGCTGAGGCCTCATCTTGTTCCTGATCGGCAAAACGGGGTCGCGTTCCTTTGATGGGTTGGGAGCGTATGTACCCCGCATCGATACTTAAAAATCGTTCAGGAGACTGCGAGATGACGGCATGATCTGAGTCAAACTTGAGGAATGCGGCATAGTCCCCTGGGGCCACGTCCCTGAGCCGTTCGTAAATGCCATATTCAGAACCCCTGTAGTCGCACTGAAAACGTTGCGCGACGTTAGCCTGATAACAGTCTCCCGCGGCAATAAGAGCCCTGACATCACCTACCATCGCTTTATAGTCATCACGTGAAATATTAGCTGCAAAGCCTTGATTTATATTAAATTCATACTGGAAACTCTCCTCAGAGAGCTGTAGTCTGCGCTGCACTTCGGTGGCAATTGGCGCAGGAACCTGTGGATCCTGTACCAGCCAAGCACGGGCTTCTAAATGATCCTGCAGGACGTACCAAGAGTATATTGCAGCAGTCGCAGGCCGGAGGGGCTCGCCCACAATGCCCAGAGCGCCTGCAGCGGCGGTTTCAAAATCGAGGAACCCCACCGCTATTCGCGATGATCGCTCCGGCGTGGCCGTCAGATCGTCTTCTATGGCTGCCATCCATTGTTGAGCGTCGCCGCTAAAATCGGTAACGCGGAAGTGTCGATCGGGCAACGCCGTGATGATGTCGTAGCGGCCACTGTCGGCGTCCCGTTTGCGACTTTCGAGCATAGTAAAGCCGTCGAGATCGGCGAAGCGCCGGCTCCAGACAGTGACATCACCCGAATAGGGCAGAGGGCTGCAGTGTGAACTATGAAGTTTCAAAGATTTTGATGACCATTTCGCAACAAATTGACACAATACTGATCTTAAACGTAAGTTACGACCCCGTGTTTGAAGAGTGCTATACAGCAAGTGCCCCATGGGCAGTTAATGGTAGTTGAACTGCGTCCACAAACCATCAGGAATAAGAGTTTCCATGACCGATAAAGTCGAGCGGGAAGACCTAAAAGGCCCTGGGGTCAAAGCCATACCCCATGCCACTCTCACCAATCCACTGCGGCGCAGTGAGCGGTCCTCGGATATCCCTGTGGCCCGGTATGAGCAGACCCTTGAGCGCGGCCGAGAGCTGCAGCAGTTACCCTATGGTGCGGCGGG
>QXYP01000006.1:0-7014 GCA_009886815.1 Halieaceae bacterium | reverse complement strand
AGCATTTGAAGAACCGAATGACGGTTTGGGAGAGGGTTCAGTATGTCGCCGACGGCCCCCCGCAGGTGTTGTATCAAAATTGGGGGCCGAATCTCGATGGCGCATCATTGGTTACCGCGATTATTCAAATCGATGGACGTGATGTCGCTATTTATGGCCACGACTTTACCGTGCGCGCTGGTTCAATGGATGCTACCAACGGTAAAAAATTGGCCCGACTTTTTGAATTGGCGGCTAAGCGTGGCATCCCGCTGGTTGGCCTCAACGACTCGGCCGGGGCTTTTATTCCTGCGGGAGTAGGAGGGCTTGACGGTTACGCGGATGCCTTCACTGCGTTGAGAAAGGTGAGTGGGGTCGTCCCCAGTATTATGTGCATGTTTGGTTTCAATGCTGGGGGTGGTAGTTATCTTCCCCGTCAGGGAAGCTTTCTCATTCAGCCCAAAGACACGTTCTTCGGCTTAACCGGACCCGGTGTCGTTAAATCCGTACTCGGCGAGGACATTACCCCTGAAGAACTCGGCGGTCCTAAGGTTCATAGTCAAACGGGGGTCACCGACTTTGTCGTAGACGATGAGGTTGCAGCATTACACAAAGTTCGCGAGATTCTTAAATACATTCCTGATTCCAGCGTAAAGGCGCCTCAATTTAAACCAACAAGCGACCCCGGTGCGCGATCAACCGTTGATATCGATATCTTGTTACGGAAGGCGTTTAACTCACCAACGGGCTTCAACACTCCGGTGGATATTACTATTTTGATCCAGCAGCTCTGTGATCACGGGGACTTTCTTGAGGTACAGGCAGAACGTGCGCGAAACACGATTACCGCCTTTGGCCGCATGGCCGGTAATGTGGTGGGGTTTGTTGCGAATAATTCTGCGGTCTCCTCGGGTCAAATCGATATCGATGCGGCTTATAAAAACGCGCGATTTATTCGATTTTGCAACCTTTACAACATCCCTGTGATGTTCCTTGAAGACACCACCGGATTCCTGCCGGGACGTGAACAGGAGCATCGCGGTATTGTCCAGGCGGGACGGGCGATGTTGGACGCCATTGTTGATCTGCGTACGCCTCGATTCCTTGTATTGGTGCGCAATGCCTTCGGTGGGGCCTATGCCTCTTATAACAACTATCCAACGGGAGCAGACTTTGTCGTCGCGTTGCCCACGACTCGGGTTGCCGTTATGGGGCCCGCAGGTGTGGAGTATGTTTATAAGGACGAGCTGAAGAAAATTCGTGGAGAAGCCTCTACTCGCCTTGCCGCAGAGATAGAGGCACAAAAACAGCAGGGTTTGAGTGATGTTGAGGCCGGTGCCGCCGCGAAGGAATGGGTCGATTCATGGGTCCGCGCTGAAGAAGCTGAGCTCGCCTTGCGCTATGAGCGTGAAATTATGAATCCAGAGGAAGCACTGAGCTTGGGATCGGTATCGCAAATCGTGATGCCCGCAGATTTGAGACAGGTTCTAACAGACCACTTGTCTTTCTGCCTACGACATTATGAACCCTCAGCGCTGCAAGACGTGCAGCGTGAATTCCATTGATAACGGCCACAGGAAGCTCTCGCGTGTCTAACGAACACTATCTCAGTAACCCAATGATTCACCAAGATCGACGTTTAGGGTCTAGCGATTCAGCCTGGGTTCAACGCTTTGATTGCAGTGGTATGCGCCCGCTAATTATCTGTCGGGGGCCGATTCGCAAGGAGGCCATCGATGTTTTCTATGAAATGGGCATACACGATTTCGGGATCTTACTCTCAGAAAAAGACTCTATTGTTTACCCTAGGGCGCTTGCACCAGAGCTGAGAGTCCTCACCGATTCCAGCCGCATTCACCGGGTGCCTGATTATACCGGCGCCACCAAGGAAGAGCGTTTGCAGCGGATTGCAGACATTATCAACATCGCAAAAGAGAACGATTACAACGCCATTTTCGCTGGCTACGGCTTCATGGCTGAAGACGAAACGATGGTTGCGGCCATGGAAGATGCGGGCCTCAATTTTATTGGACCCTGCTCAAGAACCGTTCACGATGCGGGCTTAAAAGATGAAGCCAAGAGAACGGCATTAAAGGCAGGTGTTTCGGTAACGCCTGGCATCGACAATGGCACGGCACTCACACTATTAAAAAAGCATCCTGATGCTGAAGCCTTAAAGGCGTTATGTCAGGCAGAAGGTCTTAACCTCTCTGCGTCAGCCTTCGACACAGAGTCGCTGGAGACCCTAGCCGATCTTGTTCTGAGTGCCTCCTACAAGAAAGGTATAGATCTCTACACGGTTGATGAGCTGTCAGAGACGCTGACCGACGCGGTTCGTCAAATCAATTCCCAATATCCCAAAAATCGAGTCCGACTTAAAGCGATTGGTGGCGGTGGCGGTAAAGGCCAGCGAATTGTTGCTCTAGGCGATGCAGAGCGAACGCCTGAACTGGTTCGAGAAATTTTGGCAGAGGTCAAAACAACCGGGGTAGGTGACAATAAGAACGTCTTAGTCGAGCTCAATATCGAAACCACCCGACACCAAGAAATTCAAGTGATTGGCAATGGGGACTGGTGCATTACCCTGGGCGGGCGAGATTGCTCACTGCAGATGCATGAGCAAAAGTTACTGGAAGTCTCCGTGACTCGGGAAAGCCTCATCTTGGCAGCAGAAGCTGCTGAACGGGCTCATCAAAGCGCAGCTACTGAAGTTCTGCGTCAGGATTTGGAAACCCTCGATACGATGGAAGCCGAAGCAGCTGTCTTTGGTTCTGCAGTAGGGCTGGACTCGGTATCAACCTTTGAGTGTATCGTCGACCGGGATCGGCATTTCTTTATGGAGATGAATACCCGTATTCAAGTTGAGCATCGGGTGAGCGAGCTTTGCTATTCGATGCGCTTTGAAAATCCAAATGACCCCCAAGACGCCTTTATGGTGGATTCGCTGGTGGAGGCCATGGTGCTGCTCGCCGCCCATGGGCCCGATTTACCAAAGCCCACCCGAGTCGCTCGATACGCTGACAGTGTCGAGGCACGACTCAACGCGACAAATGATGCCCTGCAGCCCAGCGCGGGGGGGCAAATTCAACATTGGTCTGATGCAATCGAAGGTGAGATTCGAGATGATCAAGGCATCAGCCTGCACAACCCAGATACCGACGTGTTCATGGATTACACGTTGGCAGGCGCTTACGATTCCAATATCGCTCTGCTATTAACGGTCGGGGAAACCCGTGTTTCCTGTTATCAACACATGGCTGAGGTCTTGCGGCAAACCACTATGCGCGGCGCCGATCTGCATACAAACCTCAGCTTTCACTACGGGTTAGTTAACTGGTTTTTGGGCAATGAGATCAACGCCCGTCCCACCACAAAGTTTATTGTGCCTTACCTAACTTCTGTTGGTGAGCTCGCGAAAGAAGCCCAACGTGTCGATATTGAAGCGGCATGGAACCTGTTGTCTAAGCAACGCATAAGCGAAGCGCTTCCGGAGAACAGGGCGGCGGTACAAGATGTCTTGCAGAATAAGCAATCTTTACTATTGCGTCCGATCAAACTACTTCTGGATTCACCGCATTTATTGTCGGGCTGGCTCAGTGTAAATAGCGGTGCCTTTCGGCTTGAGGGTGACCACATTAGCTGGGCAGAAAACCCCGTCGATCTTTTATCCGACACCTACCACTTTTTAAAAATGGATTGGTCTGCCGAGTCTGCTGCTGCCCATGTCATCTGGGATCATGACCACACAACCCTGTCGGAAGCTGAAGATTTTTATCGTGATCTGGGTCAACGTCTCGGCAAAGAAAACTGGGAAGATCTAACCGCCGCACTGAGTGCTTCAGACCACCAAGAGATCGTAGATCACGATTGGCAAGCTATCCTTGCGGCCCACCGTGGCTTTCAGGCTGGCATGGAAATTCTGGAGCTATTGCCGGCAATGGCTCGCTTTACAGGGTTTTTCGAGTTGGGGGTTAACGACGACTTAAGCATTGCTATTCCAGACCGCCTCTTGGATGAGAGTTATCAAGCTGAAATGGCTAAAGTTCTTGCACCACCACCCGTGGCTAAATCTAATGAGATAGTGGCGGTGAGTGGCGGCATGTTTTACGGACGTGAAGCGCCAGACGCCCCTTTGTATTTGGAGGCTGGTGATCATTTTGAGGCCGGAGATCCGGTCTATATCGTGGAAGTGATGAAAATGTTCAATAAGGTCTACGCGCCCTTTGCCGGTGTCGTTGATGAGGTTTTGATCGAGGGTGACGGCGTTATTATCAGTAAGGGGCAGCCACTGTTTAAGGTGACTCCCGATGAAAAGGTCGAAATTGAGCCTGAACAGGTGGTGGCAGAGCGCCGCGCCGCGCACACCCGCGAACTCATGAAAATGTTTCTGTAAAAGGGAGAGGCTATTTTGATTACCAGTCTTGATCACATTGCCATCGCAGTTCCGGATCTCAATGCCGCTATTGAGCGATTCATGGGGGATTTTGGCCTCAGTTTTGACGGCACCGATGATGTTATTGCCGCTCAAACAAAAACCGCGTTTTTTAGTTTGCCGCCCACCCACATTGAACTGGTGCACCCCTTAGACGGCGCAGGGCCGATTGCCAAATATTTAGAAAAGCGGGGCGGGGGTATCCATCATCTGTGCTTCAGGACCGATGACATTGATGCCGATGTTGCACGTTTAAGGGACAAAGGCTATCAGTTTCTCAGTGATGAGCCGTCACCCGGAGCACACGGTGCTCGGGTTATTTTTATACACCCTAAAAGCTGCGACGGTGTGCTCATCGAACTCAGTCAGCCCGGTGGTGATCAGTCTGGGGAGCAAGCATGAGTAAGATTTACGATCCTAATACGGCTAATCTTGAGAATTGGTCAGCGCTTGTCACCAAGCAGAGCAAGGGTTTGGGGCCAGACGATTTTACCTGGCAAACCCCTGAGGGCATTCCGCTAAAGACCTTATATACCTCAGCTGATACTGCAGATTTGCCACTGACCGACACGTTGCCCGGCATGTCGCCGTATATACGGGGCCCTATGGCCACCATGTATGCAGGTCGACGATGGACAATCCGACAATACGCCGGTTTCTCTACGGCAGAGGAATCCAATGCGTTCTACCGGCGCGCTTTGGCTGGTGGTGGTCAGGGAATCTCGGTGGCCTTTGACCTCGCCACACACCGAGGCTACGACTCTGATCATCCTCGGGTTTCTGGCGATGTCGGCAAGGCGGGTGTGGCGGTCGATTCCGTTGAGGATATGAAGATTCTCTTCGAAGGGATTCCCCTTGATCAAGTCTCCGTCTCCATGACAATGAACGGTGCGGTGCTGCCCGTATTGGCTGGGTATATCGTTGCTGCTGAAGAGCAAGGGGTTGCCCAGGACCAACTTTCAGGAACCATTCAAAACGACATTTTGAAAGAATTTATGGTTCGCAACACCTACATCTACCCTCCAGCACCTAGCATGCGAATTATCGGCGATATTATTGCCCATTGTTCACGAAGCATGCCGCGGTTCAACACGATTTCGATCTCCGGGTATCACATGCAAGAAGCCGGGGCGAATTCGGCATTGGAAATGGCCTACACGTTGGCAGACGGTAAGGAGTACATCCGAACCGCCCTTGCTGCGGGTCTCAATATTGACGACTTTGCACCGCGCCTGTCCTTTTTTTGGGGCGTAGGCATGGACTTCTACATGGAGATCGCCAAGATGCGTGCTGCGCGACTGCTCTGGGCAGAGATCGTCTCAGAGTTTGAGCCTAAAAATTCCAAGAGCTCTATGTTGCGAACCCATAGCCAAACCTCGGGCTGGTCACTGACGGAACAGGATCCTTACAACAATATTGTTCGAACCACCGTTGAAGCGATGGCCGCTGTTTTTGGTGGCACCCAGTCATTGCATACGAATGCCCTAGATGAGGCCATAGCCTTACCTTCAGAGTTTGCCGCACGCATCGCGCGCAACACGCAGCTTATTTTGCAGGAGGAAACCGGAATAGGTCAGGTCGTTGATCCCTGGGGAGGCTCTTACATGATGGAGGCTCTCACTGCAGAGATGGCTGATAAAGGTCGAGAACTCATCGCCGAGATTGAGGCCTTGGGGGGCATGGCAAAAGCGATAGAAAGCGGTGTTCCCAAGCTACGTATTGAAGAGGCCGCGGCGAGCAAGCAGGCGCGCATTGATCGCGGTGAAGACGTCATTGTTGGCGTGAACAAGTATCAAAATGATGCGCAAGATGAAATCGATGTTTTAGAAATTGATGACGGGCAGGTTCGTGAGGCGCAGCTCAGCCGTCTTGGCTCCATTCGTGCTTCACGCGATGAGGCGTCGGTAACGTCGGCTCTAGAGGCATTGACGGAAGCAGCCAAGTCCGGTGAAGGTAACCTTTTGTCCCTCGCGATAGAGGCGACACGACATCGAGCCACAGTGGGTGAGATATCAGCAGCACTTGAGGTGGTGTACGGGCGCTTTGTTGCACAAGCGCAAACAGTTTCAGGGGTCTATGGTGCAGCCTATGCCGATGATGCCGACTGGAGAGCGATTATTTCAGATATCGACAGCTTTATTGAGCAGCATGGACGCCGGCCCAGAATGTTAGTGGCCAAAATGGGGCAAGACGGTCATGACCGAGGCGCCAAGGTCATTGCTACGGCATTTGCCGATGTGGGCTTTGACGTCGATTTATCGCCCATGTTTGCCACGCCTGAGGAGGTCGCGCGACAGGCCATTGAAAACGACGTTCACGCCGTGGGAGCTTCCAGTCTTGCAGCGGGTCATAAAACGCTAGTGCCTCAGCTTATTGAAGCACTACGAGATCAGGGCGCAGAAGATATTATCGTTATTGCTGGGGGCGTTATTCCTCAGCAGGATTATGGATTTCTCAAAGAGCAGGGCGTCGCATTAATCTTTGGCCCTGGCACACCGATACCCGAAGCGGCCCGAGAGGTTCTGGACGCTGTTAATGCTCGAAAAACCTAAATGATGCCCAAGCCCACAAGTATCGATGTGGCTGGGATTATGGCGGGAAAA
>QXYP01000059.1:7734-7965 GCA_009886815.1 Halieaceae bacterium | reverse complement strand
AGAAGTGGCCTACCGTACCGAGCTACACAAAACCCCCGCCGCTGATCTGAGTGCCCAAGAAACTCGAATCACCCTAATCGCACCGATACTACTGGTCAGTTATGGATTGGCCATGCCCTGGCTTTTATTGCATTACTACGTCAGGCCCTATCAAACGGCGGCGGGGTTTTTACACGCCGGCGGCGCCTTAAATTGGGAGCGCTTAGAGCCTTGGTTTACCTTGGGTCCCGC
>QXYP01000059.1:0-7724 GCA_009886815.1 Halieaceae bacterium | reverse complement strand
GTCTTTTAGGGCCTTGTGAACTGCTCTTGTGAACTGCTCTTGTACACGGCTCTTAAACCAAGGGTAATGCTGACAGCCGTGCTTTATTTAAGGTCGCGAAGAATGCGTTGCGCGGCATTGTGTCCTGGCGCGCCGGTGACACCGCCACCCGGGTGTGCTCCAGAGCCACACAGGTAAAGGCCGGGAACCGGTGTTGCGTACTGCGCCGCATCGGGGTGTGGGCGCATATTAAACAGTTGATCGGGTTCCAATCGACCGTGACAAATATCTCCACCCGTCATTCCCAGCACCCGCTCCAAATCCAGCGGCGTCATGCACTGGTGACCCACCAAAATACGCCTTATGTCCGGTATAAACCTCTCAAGATAGTCCAAAATTTGCGCAACCACCGCCGGCTTACGGTCATCCCAAGACTGCCCTTCGCTCAGGGTATACGGCATATATTTACACAACAAACTCATCACATGGTGCCCTGGCTTATCGGTGAGGTCAGCATCGAGGCTACTGGGAATGATCGCCTCAATAATTGGCGGATTAGCCGGTATGCCGCTGCGTGCACTGTGAAATGCCTCATTGAGATGTTGAGCGCTTTCAATCAGGGTAATGCTCGATCGATGGTGGGCACCCGGCTCACCGCCACCGGGCAATGCAGAAAAATGGGGGAGCTCAGACAACGCCAAGTTCATTCTTAAGGACGCAGACTCCTGACGGAAGGCACCGATATCTCTAGCGAAAGAAGCCGGCAAATGCTCAGCACCCAATAACGTTAGAAACGTTCGCTTTGGGTCGGTGTTGGCTGCCACCGCCCGGGCGCGTATCACCTCGCCATTTTCCAATGTCACCCCGCAGACCCGCCCGTCCTCAACGTTAATACGCGCCACTGAGGCGTCTGTTCTTATTTCCAGACCATGGGCCTGGCCCGACTGCGCCATGGCTTGCGTGATGCTCCCCATGCCTCCTTTCACAATACCCCAGGCACCCTTGCGCCCCCCAATTTCACCCACAGCATGATGCAACATGGCTAAACTCGCGCCGGGCTGACTCAGCGGTGCGTAGTTGGCGGGCATAATATGCGCAGCAATCATCGCCTTAACCTTGGGGCTTTCAAACCATCGATCAATAATGGTCTCCGGAGCCCCAATAAAAAATTGCATTAAGCGCCAGCGCGATTCAGCATCGAGACGGAATACATCGACACCCAGTTTGAGCATACTAATTAGGTCACCCACGCCCTGGTCACCCAATCGCGGCGGCTCTTTTAGCCACTGCTTGGCCAGTAACCCGCCAACCTGATCAACCACGTGTTCGAAGGCTAAATAGGCTTCGTAATCGGTAGAAGAAAACTTGGCAAACTGCGCGCGGTCATGGGCCTCATCTCCCGTTAACTGCAGATATTCGCCTTGAGAATCAAGATACAGTGCATTCTCAAGCAGTATGGGCTGATAGCCATAGCGCTCAAGCTCGAGATCGCTGACAACTTCAGGCCGAAGCAAACTCACCACATAAGAAAATACAGAATTTCGATAGCCGGGGTGAAACTCCTCGGTGACCGCAGCACCGCCGACAATGGAACGCCGCTCCAAAACACAGACGCGCTGACCCGCTCGTGCGAGATAGGCTGCGGTCGTTAACCCGTTATGCCCACCACCAATAACAACGGTGTCGTACGCCGCCATTGGCGCTAACTCCTAAGCCATTTTGGCAAAAGCTCTGACTCAACCGTCACCTGATCACCCGCACGGATAGAGCCGGGTACTTCTACAACCCCCACCAGCCCACGACAAAACTTTGCCGCCTCAGAAAACGATTGCGGCGTGGGGGGTTCCCCCGATGTGGTCACATTGTTTTCGGCAACGTGCAGGGCCATATCACCGCAGGGGGGGTTGTATTCCTCCACTATGAGTACAACGCCAGACTCAAAGGTGAGGGTTGTTCCTCGAGGCAACCGTGAAAAATCGGGAATACCTTGAATGCAAATATTCACCGCGATCGCGCCCGCGGTGAGGGGTTGCGCCAGCGACATTGCCTGTGAAATTTGCTCAACGTCTTCGTGGGCAATCGCCGACCACTGACGCTCATTGCGCCGCACGGTGCCGCCAACCTGTTTATCACCCGTCGCCCAGGCTTTGCGGGTTGCCCCGCGATGGCGATCACCCACAATACCGTCTATCGCCATCTCTAATGACTGATCGGCATCTTTATCTAAAGTTCCTGTCGCACCCACATGCACACTGACTACACGACCCTGCGTCATAGTTAAGCTCCCACTTTTAATCGACTTTGCCAATTCTCTATGGCTTTTACTACCCCCCTAGTTTGTCACCCTCGCTGCTAAGGATCTGGAGTACCGGGGTCCTTCTCCAAGGATAATTCGTGGTCTTCAATCACTTGATAAAGGGGAAAATCAACCCAAGTATCGTTGAGGTAATTCAGCTCGGGAACCTCTTCTTTAGGGTCAACAATCAGATTGTAGACCGACGGGTAAGCCATCTCCTTAATGCCATAGCCATCTTCATCCATTTCTCGCAGCAGAATTTTCCAGTTACGCCACTTGGCACCAAAGAGGGTGTTCCCAATATAAATCACCAAAGACTCCCGCGCAGACTGCTCTGTTTCTCCCCTAAAAAACTGAGACTGGTCGACACCATCAATCACCCGATCTGAGGGCACGTTGACCCCAGCAAAACCTGCCACGGTCGAGAACACGTCCATTTGATGCACGATTTCATTACTCACTCTTCCAGCTGGAATCTGATCTGGCCAACGCACCAGAAACGGCACTCGCAGTGACCCTTCATAAGGCGAAAACATGCCGCTACGCCAGGGTCCGGTGAAACCAAAGGAACGAGGCACACCCTCTCGACCGTTATCCGAGGTAAAGATAAATATCGTGTCGTCTCGTATACCGAGGCCATCGACTGTGTCGAGCAATTCACCCACGTAGACATCGGTTTGTGCCAATACATCGGCAAAGCTTCCATTGCCCGTGCTGCCATAAAAATCAGGGTGGGGGTCTACCGGTTCGTGAGTTTGTGTGTACGGCAGATAGGCGAAGAAGGGTTTCCCTGCACCCGACATACGCGTCATAAAATCGATCGCTTGGTCGGTAATCTCGCGATCGATAGTGGCTCTCTTGGCTCTATTGTAAACAGCACCCTCGACGGGCTTTTCGCCTTTTTTGGCCGACATCACATGCGTAAATTTGGCACTCGGGTGGCTGTTGGGTTGAAAGCTATTACTGTCGGGCCAAAATGCCCGGTCTGATGAGCGCGGAAGGCCTATCCATTCATCAAACCCTTGATCGGTGGGAAAACGTCCTTCGGTATCACCAAGATGCCATTTACCAAAAATGCCCGTGGCATAACCTGCATCTGACAGAAGCTCGGCGAGGGTTATTTCCCATTTAGTAATGCCATACCAAACCCCTCTTGGGGGCTGATCAGCGCGCTGACGGGTTCTTATGCCGTACCGCCCGGTCATAAGCGCCGAGCGGGAGGGGGTACACTCAGCCTCGACATTGAAATTGGTGAGCTGCAGGCCTTCTCTGGCTATGCTGTCGATTCGCGGCGTGGGGGCGCCTCGCATAGCACCACCGCCGTACACGCCAATTTCTCCATAGCCAAAATTATCCATCAGTACGAGAACAACATTGGGTTGTTTTTCTGCCCAGGCACCCATAGCAAAGAAGATACAAAAACCCAGGAAAACCCCCTTGAGATACCGGTTACACATGGCCTTCACTCCTTGTTCTTCTCGAGCATGTCCTGGCACTTTGAGCCAATAGCTCCTGACCCGCGTTCACGCAAAGGCCTGCACTGTCAGTCGAGTATACCGTTATAAAGCCAATTTTCGCTGAGGCCCCAACCGGGTTATAGCGAGGAGCAACCGGGTCAATCCCCCAGGCCGGAAAATCATGACAACAACGCCCTGTGACCTGCATTCGAGCATTGGCCCATGGGGTGACGAGTTACGACAAGCTGAGGCTCATCCTGGAAGCTTGAAAGGCACTGCCTAATCGCAGCGGATTATTGCCCTAACGAAATTGCCCGAAAACCCGGCATTCGCCCCTTCGCGACTGCACCCAACGTGATAACGGCGTCTGAGGCTGGCAACCGATAAAATAGGGTCGCCGTTGTATGAGGTTTATCCAGCAGGCCTACCTCACTAGGTGCAGTTGCTTTTGTCGGCCCGATAAATACTGCACCTGTTCACCATCGTAAATGGCGCTTTGCTCCAGCTTCATCTGCACGGGCTCATTGTTCCATTCTGGAATATTCACCGTGACACGACCCTCAATGGCATAGCCGGTCATAGGATAGAGCAGCCAGTCTCCTCGACCCGGGGTTGGCCCTTGGTTGTCCCACATACCAATGGTGGGCCCGGGCGCATGGCCGAACACACCTAAGGGGTGGGTATAAATGGCATGGGTAATGCCTTTATCCTGAAGCTGCTTTTGCGCCGCCGCCAAAATTTCATTGCCACTGCGCCCGGTTTTAAACTGTGAGGTTAAAACGTCTTGCCACTCATTACCTGCGGTCATTGCCTGCACGAGCCCTGCGGGGGGAGCTGTTTCTCCCAGCTTTAACACGTAGCCCATCTCCTGCGTATCGGTGCACAGGCCGAGGTAACACAGTCCGACATCGGTGTGCAGCAGATCGCCACGTCTAATAATGGTTTGCGCATAGCCCGCGCCTAAGAATTCGGCACTGCCGTAGTCTGCCCCCTGCCATTGCCGATTGACGTCAGGATGAAACCACGGCGCGAGGCCAGCCACTTCAAAGCGCTCCCGAATAAACCAAGCCACTTCGCCTAGGGTGGTCACGCCGGGCGTAATAACCCGTTCGCTAAAAGCCTCTGCAATCGTACTGCGCGCAATAGCGACAGCCCGCTGCCAAACCTCGACCTCAGCAGAGGTTCGAGTCTCCAGCCAGCGCACAACGAGGTTTTCAGAAGAAACCAGTCGCTCTGATAATTCCTCTCCCAAAGCTTTCTCGAGCTTTAGGTAAAGCCCGTGACTCAAGCCATCGGCAACGGGCCAGGTGTCACTGACATTGACGGCAATCTTGTTAGGGTTTCGTGCTTCAACTAATTCGGCAAGGCGCCGCCACTGGGCATCGAGATCGCCACCTTGCCAAGCAGGCTCATACAATTCTCCCAACGGATAACGACTAATCGTGAGTCGCTCAACACCCTGCTCTTTCCCTCGATCGTGAAATAGCAGCATGGTCGTTCTTCGCGCCGTGAATCGCGGTTTCGGGACCAGAGACAAAAACGCGGGATCATCGTTGTACTCTCTAGCGACCACAATCCAAAGATCAATATTTTGCTCTCGCATCAGCTTCGGGAGTAGTTCGTCGAGTCGTTCAGCCAGCAAACTGTTTTCAATGGCGGGGCGTTGAGCAAAGGGAGCTGCAGCTGGCTGCCCATAAACATGCGGCAAGTAGGCAACCGTGAAGAGAACAGCCATTAATACTCGAAACACGCCCAACACCCCCATTCCATCATATCCCGATTCAATGTCACTCATGCGGCGGTAAAGGCTACGGCCATACCACGCCCTAAATTAACCCTCGACGCGGTGTAATCAAAGCGCTTTTATGACGAGCGCGAGCATTCACGCATGCGGCGATTCACCCAACGCAGTTTTTTACCCTGACTACTGGCAATCCGATGTGGGTCTGATAGCTTACATCACGACGATTTACGCCAAACCCGACTTCTATAACAATAAACAGGGTCAACGCTACGGCCATACACCCGACGGCAACATGCCTGTCAGTGCAAGACCCATATTCAACAGGAGATTTACAGTGACGTCTGAGCCCGTGACCCGAGTCGAAACCTCTGGATTTTATCGCGGTTACAACCGTGGCATAGCCGTCTCTGTGAAATTGATCATCGTACTTTTGGTCCTATGGACAGTGACCACACCCAATGCGGCCGATATGCTACTTGTTGTTCAGGCTGCCACCATTGAATATTTTGGGCGCTGGTATATTGGGGCGACTGCCCTGTTTATGATCCTGTGCCTTGTGCTAGCGCTATTGCCCACAACGGGGTCCCAGCGTCTAGGCATGCCAGATACCCAGCCGGAATTTAGCCGGTTCGCCTGGTTCTCTATGATGTTTGGTGCCGGTATTGGCGTGGGCATGCTCACCTATTCAACAGCAGAGCCGCTGTACCACTTTGGCAACAATCCCGACGTCATCATGGGTCACGCCGAGGCGTTAACGGCTGGCAATGTCGGCCCCGCCTATAAATGGACACTGTTGCATTATGGTTTAACACCCTGGGCCTGTTACGCCGTTGTGGGCCTATCCCTCGCGTATTTTTCGTACCGCCGAGGCATGCCGTTAACAATTCGCTCGCCCTTCAGTGCCATGCTAGGGGGTCGCAGCAGCACAATCATTGGCGCCCTAGTGGATACCGCGGCAATTCTCGCGACCTTAATCGGCATTGCCGTCACCATTGGCTACGGTGTGACCCAGCTGGCCTTCGGCGCGCATCATATTACCCACTGGTCTTGGATCATTCAGGAAAATCAGCCAACGGCACTGGCTCTGGGGGTTGCCGTTGGCATTATTGTATTGGCTGCCATGGTGTCAGCACTGTCGGGGTTAGGCCGGGGTATTAAATGGCTTTCCAATCTCAATATGGTGCTCTCTTGGCTGCTCCTACTGATATTTTTGGTGTTCGGTGCAACTTGGTTTGCCGGTGAGGTTTTCGTGCAGGGGATTTTAGACTACCTCGCAGCATTGCCCGCTATGTCATCCACGGTCTGGTCTGATACGTCGACCCAAGAAGGTCTGGCTCTGGCCCAATGGCAGTCCAGCTGGACCATTTTTTATTGGGCGTGGTGGATCGCTTTCACCCCCTTTGTCGGGCTGTTTTTGGCCCGAGTTTCGAAAGGCCGAACGCTGCGCGAGTATGCCGTAGGGGCTATTATCCTACCGTCAATGATGTGCTTTGCCTGGCTTTGTATCATTGGCGGCACAGCACTGGACCTGGAGCTTTCAGGGATTGCTCAAGGCACTATCTTAGATGCCGATCTTTCGGCGCAGCTGTTCGCAACGGTCGATGTCCTGTTCCAGCCACCCTGGGTATTCCCCGTAGCCTGCCTGTGCGTGCTGTTGTTGCTGACCTACCTCATCACATCTGCAGATTCCGCTGTGTTGGTCGTTAATACCATCGTCTCCGGCGGCGTTGAGCAAGAACATGCCTCGCAACATATAGTACTTTGGAGCCTACTGTTGGGGCTGATCATCATTACTTTGTTGATGGCCGGCGGCCTCGAAGCGCTAAGATCTGTCATGATTATTGGTGCACTCCCGTTTTCCGGTGTCATGTTTTTTATGATGTTGTCGCTGCTGGCCGCCATGTGGCGAGACCGCCATGGCCTACCGTCTGACGTCATTGAATAGCACGCTTATTGCCTCAACGAACACATCGATGACGAACGCACTCATGGCCCAAAACCCTTCGCGCTGGCAAGGAACGCAACTCTAAAGTGATGTCGTCAAGATCCTAAATATGCCCACCGTTGTTCTCGCTCCTCTGGCGAGATTTTGGCGTGTTAATCGCTACACCTTTTTTGAAGCGGCGCTAATTGTGCGAGCCACTGTACATGTGAGGTATAGTTTTTCCTTGTAACGACAACGAGAGATGTCAGCGGCATCTGTCACCTGGTTTCATTGATTTTTGGACACCCCATTTTGAGTCATTAC
>QXYP01000058.1 GCA_009886815.1 Halieaceae bacterium | reverse complement strand
GTGATGGTCCGTGACCCAGCTGACCAGAGCTTCACTGGCATGCAGCGGGTCGCCGGAGGTGGGTATCACACCGTAAATTTCCGTCCTGTTACAGGTCGAGAGAATGACCACTTCAGTGATCGGTGCGCTCGCGAGCGCACTGCCTAGAGCCGTCGCTATATTTTCAGGGGCGAAAGCCACCCGCTCTCTTATATCGAGAGTTGCTGAGTCATGATTAATACCAACAGCAATAAGTTCTTGAAACACGGGCCGCAAAATATTCTGAATTCGAACGCCTATAATAGCAGAAGACGGAAAGTCTGCCGCGTATAAAGATGCCGCGCTAATGGGTTTGACCTCGCGGCTGTGTCATCATTGGCCCATGATCAAAAAATTTCACATCATAGCGATGCAAATAGGGCTTCTAGCGACCCTCTCTGCCTGCCAATCGACGCCATCTGCGACATCGTCAGCGCCGCCCGAGTCGCCGGGCTCAATGCCTGTGGAGGGTTCACTATCAGCACAGACCGAGCCCGTGGCCAGCGTCGAGAGCCCCCCGGAAATTCCGATTCCGGCCGCCAGCCTTTACCCTTTGCTACAGGCGGAGTTTCTCTTGCGCCAGCGGCGCCTCGATGAAGCATTAGAAATACTCACCCGCGAGGCCATGCAGCTGCAGGATCCGGAGCTCACCCGGCGAGCGCTGAGGCTGGCAGAATTTCGACAAAATGACCGTCATGCCCTCGTCCTGTCTATGCGCCTAACTCAGCAAGACAGCAGTGACGGGGCAGCGGCCGTAACGGCCATGGGATTACTTATTCGCGCCGGGCAACCAGAGCGCGCTCTAATCTTTGCCAGAACAGCCAAGGAGCGCGGCTCTCGAATTAACGCTCCGGCTCTCATGGTCTCCTGGGACAAGTTGGGACCTGACCGTCAAAGAGCCACCGCAAAAGCCATTGAAGCCCTGGCCATTGATTGGCCAGAGGATCAGGACATTGCCATTGCGCTGGCCTATTTATACAGAGCACAAAACAACCCCGACCAGGCACTAGACGTACTCGGCCCTGTTTTGGATACAAACCCCGATGAGGAGCGTGCTCTGCTACTTTGGACGCAGATAAAATTAGACCAAGAAGCCAAACAGCCGTTTAAGCGAATGCGCGCAGCCATAAACCGTGCACCAGACAATGAAGCCATGCGCTTGCAGTTTGCTCGCCTTTTGGCAAGCACTGAGCAATATGACGAGGCCCGCGAGCAATTTTCAGCGTTGATGATGCTCTCACCCAGAAATGGCGACTATTTGTTTTCCCTGGCACTGATAGAAATTGAAGCCAAACAGTTCGACGCGGCCATTATAAATTTGCGCGCGCTGATTGATCTTGGACAGCGCCCGGACGAAGCACACTATTACCTGGGTCGTGTTTATGAAGACCGCGGCGAGGAACTGGAAGCCATAGAATCTTATGATCGCGTCGGCCCCAGCCGAGAGTTTTTTGATGCAATGCGCCGAGCGGCCGAGCTGCGCCTCAATACCGGAGACACCCGTGACTTCCAAGATGGTTTTAAGCGAGCGCGGACAAATCACCCCGGACAGGCCGAACAGCTGTATGGCCTCGAGGCAGAACTTCTTAGCGAAATCGATGAGAAAGAGTTGGCGATAGAGATTTACTCGGAGGCGCTAGACCTACTACCAGAATCTGTTTCACTGCTGTACGGCAGAGCCATGACCTTTGAAGCACTGGGTGATATTTCGGGCATGGAGAGTGATCTCCGGGCTATTTTAGTGTTCAAACCGAATAACGCGACAACGCTAAATGCTTTGGGATATACGCTGACAGTTCACACTGAGCGTTATCAAGAGGCTGCTGTTTTAATTGAAAAGGCGCTGGAGCTGTCTCCCGGAGAGCCGGCCATTTTAGACAGCCTGGGCTGGGTGTACTTCAAACTGGGCCGTTTCTTACAAGCAGCAGATTTACTGAAAGAGGCCTACGCCCGTTTTCCTGACGCCGAGGTTGCCGCTCATTTGGGTGAGGTGCTTTGGGTTTCAGGAAAAGAGCAGGATGCACTGGCTGTTTGGCGAGCTTCGCTGCAGCAACAGCCCGATGCGACCCATGTCACTCAAGCAATCGAGCGCTTAGGCGTATTGCTGGAAGACACGGCTGTTGACTAAACAAAGGCTGAAACTCGCCGCCGTGCTGTTCGTTCTGGCACTTAATGGCTGCGTGAGCCCATCGATTCACGATGGCCAAAAAGCGAAAATACTACCCCGAGACAGCGTTGGGTGGTCCTTGCAGGGTAAAGCCGCAGTGACTCAAGCAGATAAAAGCGGTAGCACGGTTAACCTAGCTTGGCACCACAGTGAAACCACCCGCGATCACATCCGCTTGAGTGGCCCATTGGGCACTGGCGCGTTGGAATTATTGCGCCAGGGCGAACACCTGTTTTGGTTAGATGACGGCATAAAGCAGCCTGTCGATTTATTACCCATGAATGACGAAGCCCGGTCTGTTGTCGTCACCCTGCCTCTTGGTGTGGTCAGTGCCTGGCTCATGGGCTACCCGGACAGCCCTGCTGGCTGGGCGGTTGAAATTACACAATGGCAAATCGTCGAAGGATGGCAGGTACCCAGAACCATTGCCGCCCACCGTGACGATGTGTCGGTTCGACTCGTGGTGCTGACATGGGATTTCGGGACCCCACAGTCATGATAACTTCCTTGACTTGCCTCTCGCCGGCCAAACTCAACCTATTTCTTCATATCACTGGGCGTCGAGCAGACGGACGCCACAACCTGCAAACGGTTTTTCAACTGTTAGATTGGGGGGACGCCATGCGCTTTGAGCGTCAAAATACCCCGGGTTGCCGTTTGAACGCCGATTTCGAAGGGGTACCGCCAGCAGACAATCTCATACTACGCGCCGCGCATCTTCTGATGCCAAGATATGAAAAAGGGCACGGAGTGCGCATTAGCATCAAGAAAAGTATTCCAATGGGTGGCGGATTGGGAGGTGGCAGCTCCAATGCCGCGACAACCTTGCTAGCGCTCAACCAGCTGTTTGAGCTGGGGCACTCTACACAGACCCTGGCAAGCTTGGGGCTTGAACTGG
>QXYP01000057.1 GCA_009886815.1 Halieaceae bacterium | reverse complement strand
GCCCTTCTTCTATCAGTCGTTACAGCTTAGAAGGCCTTTCTGACCGTAAGTGAGTAATTCCTAGGCCGAATAACCGAAGAACTGTTGCGACCCCAGACGGTGTCGAAGTCAGTCGTGTCCTGATAGGTAATACCACGCTCATCGGTCAAGTTGCTAAAGCGGAGCTGGGCCTGCCAATCGCCACTCTCAAAGGAAAGTATGGCGTCGGTTATATCGTAATCGCCCTGCACACGCTGGGGTGATGTAAAGCCATCGGTCAACTGGTTCAGCGAATCGCCCACATAGCTGTGTTGCAAACGAATACCCGCTTCACCGCCAAAAATGTTAATGCCTGAGTAGTCGGCGTAGAGGTAGTAGCTGGTATCGGCAAACAACGGCAGGTTAGATCGAGCTTGTAAGCCCGAGGGTACTTTACCGCCCTGAGCACGAGGTTCGTCGTAAAATTCCTGACCGTCAACATAGGCATCTTGAATATCAGTCAGGTTCACACCCACTTCCAAATTCTCAGTGACCAGTGCCTTGAGCTCAAAATCGAAGCCCTTAACCGTCGCGTTACCCACGTTACCCACCACAATTTGGAAGGGAATATTGCCGTATAGCGGATCACCATTGTCGTCTTGCACACTGAAGGTGCCCAGCGCGTTACTGGGGTCCACCACCTCAATCTGCATGTCATTCCACTTCATGGTGTAATAAACGGCGTTAAACACAACACGACCGTCGAAGAACGATGACTTCAGACCAAACTCGGTGTTCTCGAGAATATCTGACTCGTAATCTACTGGCAGGGTTGGGCCGCCTCGGTCCAGACCGCGACCCCGGTTAGTACCACCTACCCGGAAGCCCTCGGAATAAACACCATAGACCATCACGTCTTCGAGCACCTGGAGTTCCAAACCGTATTTGGGAATGAAGCCGTCATCTGACGCGCTTCTATCGGGCAGTTGCTGGTCAACCCGAGCGTCGGGGCGCTCCACCGTATAACTCAACTCACGATCCACCTCGTACCAACGGCCTCCCAATATGGCCGTTAATCGGTCTTCAAGAAGAACAATATCCATTTCACCGAAGACGGCTTTGTCTGTCCTATCGGTCGCTTGGAAAGAGTTCCACCAGACATCTGTTGGAGCAATGCCCGGGTAGTAGTAGCTCCAGGCTTCAAACGCCGGGGAGTTGCGGTAATCATCTACGTAGGTATAGAAGTCCCAGAACTCTTCAGACTCTTGCCAAAAACCACCCAGTGTCCAGTTAATGCGGTCGGTACTACCCGACAGGCGTATTTCCTGAGTCAGGCTTTCATTGTTTTGATCATTGATGAGGTAGCCCGTGGGGTCCAAACCAAAATCATAGGTTGCGTAGCCGTAATAAAGGCCGAAAGCATAATGGAAATAAGCCGCGTAAGACTGGGTATCGTGCACATATAGCGTATCCCGGTCATAGTAAGAGGTCGCCGATACCAATTGAGCAAAGCCCAGATCGCCTTCAATGATCAAACTGGTCTGCAGCCACTCATCGGTGCGGGTTTCTTGGACAAATTTGATGGTCTCAAGGTCACCGACGCTGGGGTCGTAATCATTGAAGCCGTCAGACTCGAGATCCTGGTAGTTTGCCGTCGCAGTGACGCTCCAGTTATCGTTAACCAGCCAGCGAATCGACGCGCGAGCCCCGAGCCAGTTCACCTCATTAATATCTTCACCGACCATTCCGCTGTTGTCTTTCTGGCCACCCAAGCCTGAACCAAAGACATCATCGACAACGGTGCTGCCCAAAACATTATCAATAAATCCGGCATCCCGGGCACTGAAACCCGCCAGCCTAATTGCCACAGAGTCGCTCAGTGGAATGTTGACGGCGCCATCTAATTCATAGCCGGTTCCGCCATCTGAAGTGCTGGAAACACCGGCACCGATATTCGCACTAAAGGCATCGGGATCGGGCTTGTTGGTGATCACTCGAATAGCACCACTTTGTGATGATGCGCCATAGAGTGTGGACTGTGGCCCTGCCAATGCCTCAATACGGGCAAGATCGACGGGGTAAATATCGGGCGCCATCGAGGTCATCGACATGGGCTGTTCGTCGAGGTAGATCGCCGCGGTAGGATCAACAAGGAAGCCGCCACCATCACTCACACCGCGGAAAACAATGGTGTTCTGGCCGGGGGAAGTGGTCTGAATGTTTAAGCCCGCGACTTGTCGGGAAAAGTCTTCAAGGGTGGTAATACCCTGCTTCTGGATGTCTTCACCAGAGAGTGACTGCACCATCATTGGAATGTCTTGGGAAGATTCTGCCCGTTGACGTGCGGTTACAACAACTTCTTCCAGTTCGGCACTAAAGGTCATGCCAGGAGCCGTAGCTCCAACCGCAGCAGCAACACCTGCCGCAATGGCTGAACGATTAAATCGTGCGTCTTTGTTGAGTGAGTCCGTGATCATGGCTGGGTTCCCTTGCATAACATATTTCGTTGTTTTTCAACGTATTTTTCGCTGCCTTCAGTGCCACCGCACTTCGCTCAACGGTTTATCATTTTCTTGCCTTACTAAACGCGCAGTGACAATAAGACCATCACATACTGTTGTACAACGGAATCATGGCGAATGCACGGTAAAAATCAAGAGAGATTCGGTCAATTTCACAATCTTAAACATCTGAACCGGCCGCCGCTGCTCCTGCTCGCCTAAGCCTGCCCGCCCTATCCGCGCAAACCCACCCCAACGTGACGCAAAATTTATGCGCCAAAGCGCTCCAAGATGCTGCGCAGCTCCTGGGTAAACGTATGGATTTGCAGGGGCTTGGTGAGATAATAGTCGCAGCCAGCCGCCAAACAGCGATCGATATCGTCTGCGAGGGCAAAGGCTGTCAAGGCCACCACAGGTATATCCTGTCGCAGCCGCTTAACGTAACGGGTGGCCTCGTAACCGTCCATGATGGGCATCTGCATATCCATCAATATGAGATCGGGGGGCCGGCCTTCTTCGACCTGCTCATCAAAACAACGTACCCCGGCCGAACCATTAGCACAAAAAGTCACCTGCGCGCCTGCCGCCTCGAGAACAACCTCAAGTAACGAGGTGATAGAAACGCTGTCCTCACACACTAACAATCTAAGATCACACAAATCCTGAGCGCGATCGACGATGACGTCCGACTGAATTGGGGGGGACCTTACCAAGAACGGGTTGACCGCAGGCTGCGCCTCCCACACGGTATCTGGCGGCACCTCGGCGGGCAGCATCAGTGTAAAAGAAGATCCCGTGCCCCGCAGTGACGATACTGTGATGTCGCCATTGAGCGCTTTAGCTATCTCTCGAGAGAGTGCAAGCCCGAGCCCGGTGCCTTCGATTCCAGCCATCTGATGTGTATCGTGCACGCGATTAAAGGGTTTAAATAAATTATTGAGCTGCACAGGATCGATGCCGATCCCCGTATCTGAAACCACTAACGACAACAGAACATCGGTTCCTCGACGCTCTGTCGATAGGGTCACCGTAACGCCACCTTGTTCGGTATATTTGACCGCGTTGCTCACTAAATTGACGATAATTTCTTTGAATCTGACGCGATCCGTAATGATAGCGTCGGGTAGCAGACCCTCAGCAGCTGTCTCAAGACGCAATTTTTTCGTATCGGCACGTGCCCTCAGAGTATCAACAGCCTCTGCCACCGTTTCGAGAAGAGACACAGGTTCAAAGTTTAGTGACACCTCGCCGACTTCCACCGCCGACATATCCAGCACGTTGCCAATAAGATCCTGCAAATAGCGTGCATTTTGGTTGAGCTGGTTTCGCCATTGCGCTTGATGTTGTCGGTCCAAATCCTCTCTAGACAGCAGGTCAGCAAACCCCACAATTGCCGTCATCGGTGTCCGTATTTCATGGCTCATGTTGGCAAGAAAGTGGGTTTTGGCGACTGACGCCGCTTCAGCCGCTTGTCTCGCTTCACGAAGCTCTTCGGCTTGGCATTCCAAGTCAGAGCGTGCCTGCTCCAGATGATGAATCGTTTTTTCAAGCCGCTCCATCGCCAGGGCGGTCTCAATGCGCGTAGATGCCAAAGACGCAATGGTGGTAAACAGGCGCACGTCTTCGCTGGAGAAAAAGTTGGCCGCATGATGCTCTGAATCAAGCACGCCAATGATGCGCCCCTGATGACTTATCGGTACCGCCAACTCCGATAGCCTAAAATCATCATCCTCAATGTAACGAGGGTCTAACCGTGCATCATCAATGCGCTGCATTTCGCCAGTTCGTGCCACGTGCCCAACAATCCCCTTACCCACGGGGATAGTGATCTGGTTATAAATTTCTCGATCGACAGGATTTTTCGGGCCGTGGGCTGCCGCTTGCCTTAAGGTGATTCCATCGTCCTCAAGGAGATAAACCACACAATCCTCAAAGCCAAGCTCGGCGATCGCTGTTTTAGCAATGTTCCAAACAATATCTTCGAGTTTTATTAGGCTGGATTGGCGAAGGGTGAACTGATGGAGAATATCCAAATAGCGATTTCTTACGATTTCATCGCTCGCGGTATTATTACTCTCAAGGCCGTCACTCATACTGCGAACCTCTGAGCGCGCGCAAGGTAGAAAACGCAGCGCTTTACACCGCCCGTTTGCGGTTTGAAGCTCGCTGGCTGGAAAACTCTAACCCTTAAATTTACTGAAGAACTGCTCATGTTCCTAACACTACCAAACACATTCACAGAGACTCAAAGAACCTATTCACAAATTTCTCCATTGAGGACGAAGGCCTAGGCCGACGCCCCCAGCTCTTGCGTCTCCCGTGTTCTCCCTATGCTCTCATTACTGCTACCAGGTCGGCTCAAACCGTCTCCAGAGGGGCCTTTGTACCCACAGTGTGTTTAGCGGTCATCAATGATCCCCTGAATCAGCGGGATAATGGTTTGTCGAACTAATGTCACGGGGGCACCAGAATCCTCCCTCGAATAATCGTCAATGGCGATATAGCCACCAATACCGCGCTCTACATCGATAAAGCTAATAGCGCCAAAAGCCCCGGGATCGTCATAGACCCCCGGATTATCCGAAGCAATCCACCAGCCCATGCCGTAGGCAGTGGGACTCATCGATACCACGCCGCCTCGATCGACCCGCATGCGCTCAATGGCCGCCTGGCTCAGCACTTGCTGATCGCCACAAAAGCCACCATTGAGGTGTATTTGGAGCAACTTAGCGTAGTCCGCCATATTGGTGATGGCCCCGCCGCCAATGTGTGGATTATGTTGTCCCGGTAAG
>QXYP01000056.1 GCA_009886815.1 Halieaceae bacterium | reverse complement strand
GATAGTCGTCTGATCCTGTCCCGAGTTCTCCAATGAGCCCGGTGACCAGAGGTAGGTTTGCCATGTCTTGCTCTGACATGGCGGGGAGGGGTTTAACCCATTGTTGATATACTAGGCCGTTAGTGCCGGTGGTGTAGTTCCAAACATCGATGCCCTTTTCATTTCTGATGCTGGGTGTGGGCTCCGAAACCTCATCAGGAATATCGCTAAGGGTCACTTTTGGCAAAATGTCTGGGTCGTCTTCAATACCTTGCCGCGCTTTCAGCTTCTCAGCAAGGTCCAGAATTTTTGCCCGTCCAGTGTCATCCAAAGCCGCCGCCATGGTGCTGAGCCGTCCTTCTTCAGCCGCTTCGCGGCCTGCGGTAAGCCCGGTATCGGGCGCCAGCGTTAAAGTGACGCGATGGGGGTTGTTCAACAAAAGCCGGTTAATCAGCCCGGGCACATAATCGGCATTGAGACTTCGTTCACGAATAGTTTCCAGTATAGGGTCAAGGTTGAGCGCGGCGAGTGAGTCTCCTCCATGTACCGCAGCCCCTAAGGCGCGCAACATTAAGTTAAGGCCGTAGGGCATACCGTCACCGGTCAATTCACGCTGAGATAATTCGATTTGATGGAGTATGGCTTCAAGGCGCTCCGGTGCAATACCCGTTTCCGCGGTGGTTTTAATGACGTCTAAAACGGCGCTCTCGAATGCCTCCAACTGATCAATATCGCTACCTTCAACGCCACAGCAAAAGACCATTTCTCGCATGGACTCCTCAACACCGCACAATGGCGATGGCGCCGTTCCCAGCGGGGTAGTCTCTAGAAAGTGCATAAGGGGTGAAGCACTGTTTTCCATGAGTACAGCAGCCAATACTTGTGCTTCCAGCATGGCGAGGAGATCAGAGCTCTCACCCAGCTTCCAGCCAAGAACGTGATGCGTCTTTCGTCCCGACTGCTCATCGTCCTCAACGGCGTAGGGGTGTGTGGCACGTTTGGGTGCTGAAAACCCATGCTCCAGATCGACAGATATTGCGGTCTCCGATGCCTCAAAGCGATCAAGAACCGCGGTTTCAAAAACCGCTTGGTGATCACTGGCCGGTATATCACCAAAGGTGAGGAAGACGGCATTACTAGGGTGGTAGTGACGGGCATAAAAATCCCTAAGCTGCTGGTAGCTGAGATCGGGAATGTTTGCCGGGTCACCACCACTGTTGTGATGGTAGGTGTTAGTAGGAAAGAGTTCGAAGCAGAGCCTGTCCCATAAAACCGCGGAGACCGACGACATGGCTCCTTTCATTTCGTTAAACACGACGCCTTTGAAAACGAGGTTTCCCTGGGAGTCTTTGGGATTTTCAAATTCTACTCGATGCCCTTCTTGAGCAAAGTCCAAGGGATCCAGTCTGGAAAAGAAGACAGCGTCCAGATAGACCGACAGCAAATTACTAAAGTCTTTCCGGTTTTGCGTGGCGAAAGGGTAGGCGGTCCAATCAGAACTGGTAAACGCATTCATAAATGTATTAAGCGAACGCCTTAGCATCATGAAAAATGGATCACGAACGGGGTAGTTTTCGCTGCCACACAGCACGGTGTGCTCGAGAATGTGAGCGACCCCGGTGGAGTCCTCTGGAACGGTACGCAGTGCCACCATAAACACGTTTTCGGGGTTGTCGCACTGTAGGTGTAAATGCTGCGCGCCCGTGGCAGGGTGAATGAATTCCTCAACCGTGACATTGAGTGCCGCAATAGTGGCGCTGCGCTTTTTCTGAAAGGTATTTGAAGCTGGGTTTTGGGCAATTGATTCCATGAAAAATCCGGTTGTTGAAGAGATGGCTAGGCGCTTTGGTGCACCTGAGGGTTTATTGTAGCGCGAAGCGCGCTAGTTAGTATTTTCAAGTTCGATACGAAATAATTTAGGCCAGCGTTTGCCTGTTACCCAGATGGCACCGGTTTTAGGATCCTGGGCAATGCCGTTGAGAACATCGGTATTGGCTTCTCGGTCTTCGGCGCTCAGTAGCCCCTCTAGGGTTATTTCATCGGTAACAGCACCGGTTTTTGGGTCGATCGCTACAATGGTATTGGTTAACCACACATTCGCCCATATTTTTCCGTTAATCCACTCCAGCTCGTTAAGTCTTGCTAGCGGTTTGCCGTTCAGGGTCACGTCCAGTGCTTCGGTTTTACCGCCGTTGCTGAGATCAATGCTATGGAGTCTTGATGAGCCATTCGAGAGCCAGAGCGTTGATGCATTATGGGTGATGCCCCAGCCCTCACCACTGATTTGACCGGTTGTCAGAATCTTGAGGTTGGAAGGATCCATGACCAGCAACTGTCCTTCCCGCCAGGTCAGCACCCACAGGCGATTAGCCAGTAAGGTCAGGCCCTCAGCAAAAATATTCTTGGGAAGTGCCGTCTCCCTGCTCAGCAGCATCTCAGGCCAGGAGTAAACGCGAACTGCAGATTTACCGTATTGGCCAGAGCTGACATAAAGTTCTGAGCCGGAAATATAAAGTCCCTGAGTAAAATTTCGACGCTCCATGGGTCGGGTTTCGACCACGACACCGATGTGCTTTTTGGCCTGTTGGTTCTCACTGGTAGCAGCATAGGGCTGAGGGGATAAGACAAGAGAAATTAGAATAACGGCACAAGAGTTCAACTTCATAGTGGTTGCCCTCGCACAATGCCGCGCTTAAGAAAACGTGCGGGGGACAACGCCTGCTGCAGATAACGGGGCACAGGACTGGGCTCGCCCATGATTTCGCTCGCTAGAATCTCTGCTGCCAGAGGGCCTGCTGTCAGCCCTCTCGAGCCCAGTCCAGCGAGTACAAATAACCCTGGAAACACAGGGCATTCTTGATCTATGAAACGCGTTTTTCGGGCCTGAAGGCCGGCATAGCACGCGTTAAATGCGGCTTTGTTGGGGACTGCGCCTACCACGGGCAAATAATCGGTGGTGGTGCAGCGTAGCGCGACATGGCCCGAAAGGTCGGCAGTA
>QXYP01000055.1 GCA_009886815.1 Halieaceae bacterium | reverse complement strand
ATTACCCGCTTCAGCGCTGCGCTCAGACAACACCGTATTGGTGGTGGGTGGCGGCGATAAGCTGATTCGCCAGCCTGTAATTGTGCAGCGCCGCACTGAACAGTGGGCTTGGGTCGCGGGCCTGACAGAGGGTAGTCGTATCGTGCGTGCCCAGACAGGTCTGCTGATTGTAGGCCTCAGGGTTGAAGTTTCCGAGTCAGCTGTTGCTATGGGGGATAGCTGATTATGAAGGGTCCGTTGAACTGGATGATAAAAAACCCGATCGCGGCCAATTTACTGATGTTGCTCTTGATTGTTGGCGGTGTACTAACGACTCCCAGCCTAGATAAACAATTTTTCCCAACCGCTAAAATAAATCAGGTGAGCGTGACAATGCCCTTTCCGGGTGCGGGCCCAGCTGAGGTGGAAGAGCAAATCTCGGTCCGTATTGAAGAGGCGATACACGATTTAAACGGCATCAAAGAAATCCGGTCGACTGCGGTGCAGGGTTTGGGCACGGTGATGATTGAGGCCACCCAAAATTATCCAATGCAGCGATTAACTTCCGATATTAAAACGCGGGTTGATGCCATTAGTAGCTTCCCTGCTGATGCAGAGCGGCCCATTGTTTCGGAAATTACATACAAGCACCTGATGACGGTGGTGCAGCTGCACGGCGAACTTGATGAGTATGAACTCAAAGAGCTGGGTGAGTCCTTGAGGGATGATCTTGCCAGACAGCCCTGGGTGTCCATGGTCGACCTCATTACGGCCCGGCCCTACGAGGTGTCAATAAATATTTCGGAAACGACGTTGCGGCGCTATGGGCTGACCTTTGACCAAGTTGTCACTGCAATTAAAGGGACCTCTCTGAACCTACCTGCGGGAGCTATCAAAACTCAGGAAGGGGATGTTCGGGTTCAAACTCGAGGGCAAGCCTACGACCGCGCAGACTTTGAGCGCATTACATTGCTGACGCAAACCGACGGTACTGAATTGCTGTTGGGTGACGTGGCAGTCATTGAAGATGGTTTTGAAGATTTAGATCTTGAAGTCACTTTCGACGACAATCCAGCTTTGGGGCTGCGGGTTTACGTCACTTCCAGTCCAGATGTCCTCAAAACCAATCAGGTGGTGAAGGAATGGGTCGACGAGCAGCAACTTAGCCTACCGCCGGGAGTCAATCTGACCATTTGGCGCGACATTTCTAAGTCTTTTCGTGGCCGGGTGACAACGCTTCTGGAAAATGGCATTGGCGGTTTGCTGTTGGTTGCGGCTGTTTTGGTACTGTTTTTAAGGCCTAAATTGGCCTTCTGGGTGGGTAGTGGCATCGCGGTGGCGTTCCTGGGCACGCTATTTATGCTGCAGTTCACCGGAATCAGTCTCAATATGATCTCTTTGTTTGCCTTCCTCCTGGTGCTGGGGATCGTAGTTGATGATGCCATTATTGTGGGTGAATCTATTCACACCCACCAGGTACGCGGTGAACGGGGGCACGTGGGTGCGTTACTTGGGGTCAGGGGCGTGTTTAAGCCGGTGATGTTTGCTGTTATCAGCACCATGATTTTCTTTGTGCCCATGTTGCTGTTACCCGGAGACTGGTCGACGGCCGCCAGATCAATTCCTATTGTTGTACTGTTGGCACTCGCGTTTTCTCTGGTCGAGTGCTTGCTAATTTTGCCCGCCCATCTGGCGCATTTGGGCCCTGAAAAAGAGCCTACAACCCGCATTATGCAGCGCCTGTCGGGTTGGCGTCAGGCCTGTGCATCGGGCATGGTCTGGTTTGCAGGACATCGTTATCGACCGTTCTTGCGCTGGGCGCTCAGCTATCACTACGCGGTTGCTGGGCTATTTTTGGTGGCCTTCTCCATGAGCATTGCCCTCTACGGTGGTGGCTGGGTGAAGTCGGCATTTTTTCCAAAGGTGAATAGCGATTACGTGATTGCGTCGGTTGAGATGCCAGAGGGCGGGCCCTATTCCGATACCGTTGCGCTGCGAGATCATATGGTCGCGGCGGCGCAGGTTTTAAAGTCAGATTGGAATGCGCGGCCCGAATTTTTTGTGACGCCCGCCATTAGTCATGTCTCGGCGACAACCAATGAAAATAAAATCAGCATCGAGATTGGCACGGTGTCTGAGGGCGTTGATACCGAGCAGATCGCCCTTGAATTCCGGGACCTAGTGGGTCCAGTACCTCAAGCGAAAGAAATTCGAATGGATTTTACAATTCAAGATCCGGGCAAGCAGATTAAGCTGCTGTTCGCTTCTCGCAACACTCAAGATTTAGAAGATCTGGCGCCCAGGGTTCGTGCGGCTTTGCTTGCGTATCCCGGAGTTTTCGATGTGAGTGATAGTTTTGATTCGCCCAGAGATGAGGTGGTGCTCGATCTAAAGCCTGCAGCAGAGGCTCTAAATGTAACCCTGTCTAGTGTTGCTAAACAGGTTCGACAGGCCTTTTACGGTGCAGAAGCGCAGCGTATTCCGCGGGGTCGTGAAGACGTAAAGGTGATGGTGCGATACCCCGAAAGCGAGCGGCGCTCACTGGCCAATCTCGATGAGATGTATATTCGCACCCCTTCGGGGAAGGAAGTCCCCTTTAGCACAGTGGCCACTTACAGCATTGAACCGGGGTATCAGAAACTGGAGCGTTTAAACCGTATGCGCACCCTTGAGATTGGTGCTGATGTAAGTAGCGATGGGGCCAGTCCTCGAGCAGTGGTTGACGGTATTGTAGCCACCCAGCTGCCTCTGTGGCAGCAAGAGTACCCGGGTTTGGAGCTGAATTTAGACGGAGAACTTCAGGAAGAGGCTGAATTCAAGAGCTCTATGTTGATGTTCATGGGGTTGGCCATGATGGTCATATTTGGTCTTATGGCGATTGCCTTCAAGTCCTATTGGCAGCCCTTTTTAGTATTGACGGCTATTCCTTTTGGCATCATGGGGGCTATTTTTGGCCACGCCCTGCTCGACTGGGAAGTGAGTATATTTTCTATGATGGGTGTGATCGCCTGCGCGGGCGTGGTTGTAAACGATAACTTGGTGCTGATTGACCGCGTTAACCATTTGCGGGAGCAAGGTTACGAGCTGTGGGACGCGCTATTGCAGGGGGCCGAGGACCGATTTCGCCCCATCATTTTAACGTCGCTGACCACCTTTGTGGGGCTGTTGCCCATCATGTCTGAGACCAGCGTGCAGGCGCAGTTTTTAATTCCTATGGTGACGTCCCTGTCTTTCGGTGTCTTATTTGCTACGGGTGTGACGCTGGTATTGGTTCCAGCGCTCTATCTGGTCGGTGATGACGTGACGAGTATGGTGCAGCGGCTGCTGGGGGCTTCTAAAGGCTCGGCGGCAGATGTGGCGGTAGCCCCAACAGGGCTCTAAATGCGGATTGTTTTAGACGCAGGAAACAAAAACGAGAAAAGCCGAGCACTGTGTGCAAGCTCGGCATCTACTGTTATCGGGTTGATTTAATAGCCCAGTAAATTTAACTCTTCAGTGCAACTCGCCATAATTCGCTCGCGAAACTCTGGAGCGACCTCCGACCCTGACGGTGACACAAATTCAAATTGGTGGTTAGGATTGTATAGCCGGTACAGTGACTCTTGATGGCGCATGTTCTCTCTGGACGCGGCTTCCACCGCACCCGTAATAGCCGGTTCGGGTAGATTCCAGCCAAAATTTGCGTCGATTTTGCGCAACTCTTTTTCGCTATCGGAGACTAAATCTTCGTAGCGCAAAAGATGCACGAAAATAACGTCCGACGCGAAGCTATTATCCACCAGCCACCCCTGAACGTGACGTTTCCATGCCTCGATACCCAGTATGGGGTGGTCGAGAAAGTCGTCACTGGTATCCGGCTGCCACCAGTCTCTGCCAATGGCGTAACGCAAGTTGCTGGCCATAACGTCAACGGGATGCCTGACAAGGTACAGGCTATGGATAAACTGGGGAGAGAATACCGAGTGTATTTTGTAGAACCTTGACGGCGGATCTACAAAGGCATGGGAGGTGATCTGCTCACCAATACACAGGTCGGCAATGTAGTTTCTAACCGAGGCAAAGGTGGCTCTCGCCCTGTGGCCATTGGCAATGAGAAGAGCATTCGCGATGAGCACGGTGAGGAATGTCACCCCCGATTTAGGAAATTCGCAAATGTAAAAATCTGTGGAGGAGGGCTGGGCGCGCAGGCAAGTCAGCTCTTTTGTCATGTTGGGAGCTGACAGCGTTTGTAAAGGTGTGATGGTGCTCTGTTCGGGGCTCTTGTCTGTCATGATAGTGCACGTGGTAAGGACCGCTGGTGCGTCGCGAATCCTTGATAGCGGCAATATTTTACCGGCAACCTCAAGGGCTCAAGACGCTCTGGGACCCGCTGCAACAATGGCGTCACTCACGTCGAAATTGCCAATATTGTCTTGGAAGAGGGCGGCTAATTTCTGTGCCTGGGCCTCGTAGGCATCATCGTCACCCCAGCCAGCTTTAGGGTTAATGTACTTTTGGTCGACCCCGGGAATAGCGCTGGGAAAGGTTAAGTTGAGCGTTTCAAGGTGCTGGGTCTCTCCGTCCAACAGACAGCCACTTTGTGCCGCATTGACGACGGCTCGAGTGACCGGAATGGGGAACCTTGCGCCACGCCCTTCGGCACCGCCTGAGCCGCCAGCCCAGCCGGTATTAACCAGATACACTTGACTGCCAAAATCCTCAATGCGCTTCATCAGGAGTTCCGCATAATCCCCTGCTGGGCGAGGCATAAAGGGTGCGCCAAAACAGGTCGAAAATGTCGGGTGAATCCCCGCAGCTGCGCCAACTTCAGTGGAACCAACGCGCGCGGTATAGCCTGACAGAAAATGGAAGGCCGCCGCCTCCTTGGACAAGATGGAGATCGGGGGCAGGACTCCGGATACGTCACAGGTCAAAAAGATCACGCACTTGGGTTCGCCTCCGCTGTTTTGCGGCACCCGTCGTGCAACGTGCTCTAAGGGATAACAGCAGCGCCCATTCTCTGACAGGCTGGTGTCGTTATAGTCGGCGTGTCGGCTATCGTTTAGGACAACGTTCTCGACGATCGCGCCAAACCGAATGGCGTCCCAAATAATAGGCTCGTTCTTTTGACTCAGGTTAATGGTTTTGGCGTAGCAGCCGCCTTCGATGTTGAAGACAGCGCCTTTTGCCCACCCGTGCTCGTCATCGCCTATTAAGTACCGTGAGGGGTCTGCCGATAGGGTGGTTTTACCGGTGCCTGAAAGACCGAAAAATAGCGTTGTTTGACCATCTTCTCCGACATTAGCCGAGCAGTGCATGGGCATAACGTCTTTTTCCGGCAGCAGGAAATTTTGCACCGAGAACATCGCTTTTTTCATTTCCCCAGCGTAGCGCATGCCCGCGATGAGTACCTTGCGTTGACCGAAATTAATAATGACGGTGGCCTCTGAGTT
>QXYP01000054.1 GCA_009886815.1 Halieaceae bacterium | reverse complement strand
CCTTGCATAAGCGCGATTCGCTTTTGATCGGCTGCCGGCAGTTCGCTGCGCCACTCATCTATTGCATGCAGGGGAATGTTATCGGTATCCGGCAGTAATGCGAGGGTAATCATGATTGCGTATCCAACGGGGCAGTCAAATTGGAGCCAACCGTGTATTCTTCATTGGCGTTCCACACCCGTAGGTTACCTCAATGTTTCGGACTGTTTTTATTGTTGTCTTTTTCGCCATGATTTCGGCCTGTGCTAGTAAGCCGACCTATGAGCTTGACTACGATCAAGATTTTGATTTTTCAAATTTTAAAACCTACCGCTGGTATGACGATGTTGTTCAATCACGGGAAGCCCAATACCGAAAATTTAATGCCTCTGATAAACGGATTCGTGAGGTGGTGGGTAAGGAGCTCGCGGTACACAACCTGCGCGAGAGTAAAACCGAGGACGTCGACTTCTGGATAAATTACACCGTCTCTAAACAGCGACAACAAATTATTCACTCCACGGGATATGACAAAGGTATGCACGGTGGAGTTTCGGCGGGAACCTATGGTAATTCGGTGAGTGTCGGCTACAGCTCGGGCCCCACTGTGCGTGAATATGACGAGGGCACAGCGATCCTTGACGTTATCGATGCGGATACGCGGAAAATTGTTTGGCGCGGCATCGCCGAGGGTCGTTTAAAAGATCACCCCTCCATGAATGAGCGATACAAGGCGACGATGGCGGTAGCCAGTGAGCTACTGGGGGACTTTCCTCCCGGTACGGCACCGTGAGGCAGGTATCACTGGGCAGGGGCGGGCCGGTTGTAGCGTTAACACCACCCGGTCACAATTTCCTGTTGCCTGCAGAGGGTTAGGCAATTCATGTTGACGAAAAAACACCTCATGCCAGCGCTGTTAGTTCTGATCTGCTTGCTCTATGCGACGCTCATAAACCCTTCGGGTAGCAGCCTTGCTGGTGTGCCGGGCCTTCCTGCCATTTTCGCAGTCATATTTCTTATTCAGCTCTTAGGGTTTAGTTACGCCTGGTGGGCGCGTACAGAGCGATTCTACGATTTGGTCGGCAGTTTGACCTTTATTACCGCGGCTGTTTTGGCTTTGCTGCTTAATCCTGGTATCAGCGTTTACAGTGGCCTGATGGCCGCTTTAGTCATGATATGGGCTCTTCGCTTAGGTTCTTTCTTGTTTCTACGCATTGCCGATGTGGGGGAGGACCAACGTTTTCGTAAGATTAAGCAATCTTTTTGGCGCTTTCTGCTGGTTTGGACCTTGCAAGGTGTTTGGGTGAGCCTAACGAGCAGCGCTGCGCTCGTGGCTATTCTCTCTCCCACTGCCCCAGCATTCTCTGGCATTGCCGCACTCGGTTTTTTGATTTGGATTATAGGTTTTGGCCTAGAGGTGGTCGCTGATCAGCAAAAAGCCCATTTCCGAAGAAACCCAGAAAACGCCGGGCGTTTTATTCGTCATGGCGTGTGGTCAATTTGCCGTCACCCCAATTATCTGGGCGAGATCATGCTTTGGTCGGGTGTCTTCTTGGCTGCCGTACCGGTCATGCAGGGCTGGCAATGGGCTACGCTGGTATCACCCTTGTTTGTCGTGATCTTGCTGACACGCATCAGTGGTATCCCCACTTTGGCTCACCGCGGCGTGTCGCTTTGGGGTGATGACCCCGCATATCAGGCTTACTTGCGTGACACGCCTCTGTTGATTCCGCGATTCCCGGCGCGAAGTCGAGCCGCCAAGAACTGAGGGCGATACGCCACTGTGAACTCATCAACCGATACCGAGACTCAAGAGCCAGTAGGCGCTGATGATCACGACGCACCCTATAAGGCTTTCAGTACGCGCTATCGCAACTATGTATTGGCACTACTGACATTAGGCTACGTATTTAACTTTGTGGATCGTCAGGTCATGACGATTCTCCTCGAGCCAATAAAAGCCGAGTTCAACGCCTCTGACACAGAAATGGGCTTACTTTCAGGGCTGGCATTTGCGCTGTTCTACGCTATTTTGGGCATTCCTGTGGCACGTCTTGCCGACCGCTGGTCACGGCGCAATGTCCTGGCAATATCGATGGCAACCTGGAGTGCTGTTACGGCCCTTTGCGCCACGGCGGGGAGCTTTGCGCATCTCGCTGTGCTTCGGGTGGGTGTGGGCATTGGTGAGGCCGGAGGAACCCCACCCTCCCAAGCCCTAATTACCGATTATTTTCCTCCCGAACGCCGGGCGCTGGCCCAGGGTGTTCTTGCCGCGGCCCCTAATTTGGGCATCCTCGTGGGTTTGTTTGGGGGCGCGCTTTTGGCCGAGGCACTGGGATGGCGCATGGTTTTTCTGGTGTTTGGAATTCCCGGTGTGCTGTTGGCACTTTTATTATTTTTTACTGTGAAAGAGCCCGCGCGTCAGCCTCGCTCTGGGGTTGGTGACGAATCGCTTTTGGTGGCCATTAAGGGTATCACCCGTCTTCCCGGTTTTTTATGGATTGCTTCAGGGGTTGGCTTTGCCGGTATCGCAGGTTATGGGCTGGGGATCTGGTCGCCGAGCTTTCTGGTGCGGGTTCATGGCATGTCTTTAGTCGATGCGGGGCTTTGGCTGGGCTTGATTGGGGTGTTCGGTGGAACCCTAGGAGCCGTGACCGGGGGCTTACTGGTTGATCGCCTGGCGCCGAAAGACCCCCGTTGGCAACTGCGTGTGCCAGTAATCGGTTTGCTGATTGCTCTGCCCACCCAGCTAGCCTTCGTTTTATGGCCTGAGACCCACCGCATTGGAGGGCCAGAGGGGCTGCCGTTTGCGCTGGTATTTATGGGTATTGCGGCAATATTTGCCAGTTTTTGGATTGCGCCCAGTTACGCGGCAATCCAAAACTTGGTGCCCGCACATTGGCGTACTCAGGCGTCTGCGCTCATGCTTTTGGCCATTAACTTATTAGGCCTTGGGTTGGGTCCCTTAGTGGTGGGCATGCTCAGTGATTATTTTGCTCATACCGGAGTTCACTCGATTCGTTGGGCCTTGGTGGTCGTGCTGTCGACCTGTATTTTTGGGGCTTGGTGTTATTGGCGGGGCAGTGGTCCTTACGCCCGCGCTGTTTCTCGCGAGTGCGACGTCTGACATTTGCCACCTCTAAACCGCGATATAATGCGTGAACACTATATAGATTGAGTGTGACTGAATAAGGAACATTAACCATGCAACTTAGCGTCAACGGTAAAGCCCATGAGCTGAACGATGCCGATCCCGATATGCCCCTGCTGTGGGCGTTACGAGACCTTCTGGGTTTGGTCGGCGCCAAGTACGGCTGCGGTGTCGCCCAGTGCGGCGCTTGCACTGTTTGGTTAGATGGAGCGCCCGTTCGCTCTTGCCAGCTGCCATTGGCTGCCATTAGTGGGCGTGAGGTGACGACCATAGAAGGGCTGGGGGGCGATGCATTACACCCGGTCCAAGAAGCTTGGATAGCCCACGATGTTGCGCAATGTGGCTACTGCCAGGCAGGCCAGATTATGAGCGCAGCGGCGTTGTTACAGCGCAATCCAAACCCGTCCTCTGAAGATATTGAAGGCGCGATGGCAGGTAATATTTGCCGCTGCGGTACCTATTCTCGCATTGTTGCCGCGATAAATACGGCATCGAAACAGTTCCAGGGTTTGTCCTTTTACGAGGTAGGGCAAGAAGCCACTGTGAGCGCATCTGACGGCGAGGTGTCGGTATGAGCCGGGGTGCGGGTGAGGGTATGAAGCGACGGGATTTTATTCGCTATTCGAGTTTTGGCCTTGCCTTAGGCAGTGCCGGTATTTCTGTACTGGCGGCAGCGAAAACCTCCGCGCCCGCAAATTCACTGAACCCCTATGTGATGATTCATGATGACGGTCGTATCGTGATCGCTGCACCGAATCCTGATGTTGGACAAGGCGTCAATACGGCACTGCCCATGATCGTAGCCGAAGAGCTCGATGCCGATTGGCAGGCTGTAGAAGTGGTTCTCGCGCCCATTGATGCCAATCGTTATGGCGCTCAGTTTGCCGGTGGCTCATTGTCGGTTCGAAACCGCTGGAATGAACTCCGTCAAATGGGGGCGACCGCCCGGGAAATGCTGTTACGCAGTGCGGCTCAGCAGTGGGGGGCGCCCCGGACTGAACTGACAACGCAACCTTCAAAGGTGCTGCACCCTCCTTCGGGGCGCAGTGCCAGCTTTGCCGAGCTTGTTGCTGCAGCGACTGAGCAACCCGTGCCGGCCGATGGCGAAGTGGTGTTAAAGGCCCGAGCCGATTACCGCTTGCTTGGGCAGCGGGTCGTGAATGCCGCCGCATCGGATATTGTGCAAGGGCGGCCTATTTTTGGTATCGATGTTGCTGTGCCTGACATGGTTTATGCCACCTACGTTAAATGCCCGCAAATCGGTGGGGTACCCAAGACCGCGAACCTTGAGGCCTTAAAAGCCCTGCCGGGCATTTTAGATGCCTTCATCGTAAAGGGCGATGCGGGTCCTCCCAGTTTTGACCTCCGTAAAAGTATTCACGTAGCGGGCGGGGTTGCGATTGTGGCCTCAAACACCTGGGCGGCGATTAAAGCCAGGCGCAGTCTACAAGTCGACTGGGATATTAGCGCGGCGTCCACAGATGATTCCCTGGCGATTGAGGCGGCAGCGCTGAGTGCTGCTGGGCGGCCCACAGGAGATCATGAGGTAAAAAACGCGGGTGATTCTGAAGGCGCTTTTACCAATGCCAGCAGCATCGTGAGCGGCGTTTATGCCACGGATTTTGTTTCTCACGCGCAGTTAGAGCCCCAGAGTTGTGTGGCCCACGCCACCGCAACAGCGATTGAGGTGTGGACCTCAAGTCAAACCCCGGGCTTCGCGCAGTCAACCCTCGCAAAGTTATTCGAGCTCCCGGCTGAGGCCATTACAGTGCATCAGGTTCGTGGTGGTGGCGGTTTTGGGCGTCGGCTTTCTAACGAATATGTGCGCGAAGCTGCAGTTATCTCAAAAAGAATAGGTAAACCCGTTAAGCTGCAATGGACGCGAGAAGACGATATGGCCTTCGATTTTTATCGATCGCCGGCGTATTTTGGATTGCAGGCGGCGCTGTCAGAAACCGGGAAGTTGACGGGCTGGCGCAATCATGTGGTGTCTGTGTCTTCTGATGGTGAAGAAGCCAACTACGGGGCCGGTTATCGCGGCTACAACTTCCCCGATGATGTGGTTCCTAACGTTCATATCTCACAGACGATGGTGGCTTCAAAAACCCCCACGGGCGCCTGGCGCGCACCCATATCCAATGTCTATGCCTTTGCTGAACAAAGTTTTCTTCATGAAATTGCGGACGCTACCGGGCAAGATCACCGAGATTTTTTAATGGCAGCACTCGGAGAGGACAAGTGGTTTAAACCCGATGACCTCGCCAGTCTTAATACGGTGCGAGCACGCAAAGTTATTGCGGCGGTTACTCAAGCAGCAAGTTGGGGCCGTGCTTTACCTAAAGGGCGGGGATTGGGCTTGGGATTCTTTTTCAGTCATGCGGGGCATGTCGCTGAGGTCGCCGAGGTTTCTGTCAACGCAGATAAACAGGTAACGGTTCATGAGGTTTGGGTGGCGGCAGATCTGGGGCAGATTGTTAATCTCAGCGGTGCTGAAAATCAGTTTCAGGGCAGTGTGGTCGACGGCGTAAGTGCGCTGGCAGACCAGCGCATCAGTATTCGCTCTGGGGCAATAGAACAGACTAATTTTCACCAATACCCACTATTGCGGCTGCCCCAGAGCCCTAAAATCCACGTGGATTTCTTAACATCAGATTATCCGCCATCAGGTGCGGGAGAACCGGCTTTACCCCCCGTCGCTCCCGCGATTTGCAATGCCGTTTTCAACGCTTGCGGCGAGCGCATTCGAACGCTGCCGATTAGCCGTGCCGGCTTTAAGGTGGTGTGAGATGAAGTGGGGTTATTCGGTATTTTTCGGCCGCTTGAGACTGTCATGCTAGGGAATCACTTATGAAACTTTATACCGTACCGCTGGCGCCAAACCCGATGCGGGTTACGCTTTATATTGCCGAGCGGGAAGCCCTTGGTTGTGAGTTCGACATCGAGCGTATTGTTGTAAACACGCTAAAAGGCCGGCATCGGGAGCCAGAGCATCTGGCCAGGAACCCCTGGGGAACATTGCCGGTATTGGAGCTGGATTCGGGCCAATTTATAACCGAGTCGCTGGTGATTATTGACTACTTGGAGGGCGCAGTTTCCGGCCCTGGTTTGTTGCCCGAGCAGGCAGAGCATAGGGCGCTGTCGCGCAACCTAGAGCGAATTATTGAGCTGCGTATTGCTCAGGATATGGGGCAATACGTGCACTGCCAGAAATCGCCTTTAGGACTCCCTCAGGATTTACCCAAAGCACAGGCCCTCGCCCAGCGCATGCAGCTGGGCTTTGACTATATTGAGACGTTGCTACAGGACGGCCGCCAGTTTTTAGAAGGCCCTTCTCCTGGGGTGAGCGACTGCACCTTGGGGGCTTTCTTGCAGTTTATGCGATTTTCCGAGACCGACCTTATCGGTGAGCGTAAGGCCTTACGTGAGTGGGATCAGTCGTATCGAGAGCGAGACGCTGTGAAAAGTTTGTTTATGGTCTAAGCTGCCGAGCGAAGTCGTCATATAGTCGTCATGTTTAAGCTCGATATTGGTGGCTGATAAACAATAATAAAAAGGCATTAGGCCATGCATTCTTTGTTTTACCGGTTCACCCATTGTTGCCTGTTCATTAACGTGGGGTCTCAGACACCCTTTCTTTGCTCAGGCCTGAGCATTCAATCTTGAGCCAGGTTGAAGTGACATCTTCGGCGCTGCCTTTACGGGTGAAGCTAGCCTACGGGCTGGGGTCGGCGGCTTACGGCATAAAAGACAATGGGTTCGCTTATTTTCTGTTGCTGTTTTACGGAACGGTGGTCGGGCTAGAGCCGGCATTGGCGGGTACAGCCTTATTAATCGCATTGCTTGTCGATGCGATTAGCGATCCGGTGGTGGGTTATTGGTCCGATAACACCCGTTCCCGATGGGGCCGTCGGCACCCGTTTATGTACGCCAGTGCCTTGCCCGTCGCTCTTTGCTATTTTTTATTGTGGCAGCCTCCAGAGTTAAGCAATCAGGGTTTGTTTTTTTACCTACTCGGCTTTGCCATTTTGATTCGTACGCTGATTACATTCTTTGAAACGCCCAGCTCAGCGCTTATGCCCGAAATGACTCAGGATTATGATGAACGCACCACAGTGCAAGCCTGGCGTCATTTTTTTGGTTGGGCTGGAGGGGCACTGTTAGCGGTTTTCATGTTTGGTTTCCTTTTGGTGCCGACTGAAAAATATGCCACGGGAACGCTCAATCGAGAGGGTTATGAAGTTTACGGCCTTATAGCGGGGGGGCTTATTTTCATCATCATTTTAATCTCTGCCTTGGGAACTCAAAGTCACGTTCGCATTAAGGACTTTCCGAAGAGACCGACCAAGCGGCTACGCGTGATATTTGCAGAAATCTTTGAGTTATTAAAAGACAAGAGTTTCCTTGCGTTGTTCATTTCAGGCATGGCAAGTGCCGCAGCGGGTGGCTTAACAGCAGCGTTAACGTTTTTGATGCTCACTTATTTTTGGGAGTTTTCGTCAATCCAAATTTTTTATTGGACCGCCATGGTGATTGTGTCGGCAACACTGGGCCTCCTCGTAGCGCCTCGCGTCTCGCGCTGGTTGGGTAAAAAACGCGCGGTGATCACGCTGGGGCTCATTGCTTTTTTACTACAGCCTGCCGCGGTTGTTTTACGGCTGTTGGGGTTGCTACCAGAGAACGGCGATCCGCTGTTATTTCCTATGCTATTAACACTGCAAACCATCGATCTAGGAATGATCATTGCAATGCAGGCCATATTGGCTTCTATGATCGCCGACTTGGTGGAGCAGGCCGAGGTTAAAACAGGGCGTCGTAATGAGGGCATATTTTTTGCTGCCATTACCTTTATCAAGAAAACAAACCAGGGTATTGGTACGTTTATCGCGGGCATGCTGCTGCAGGTGGTGGCTTTTCCCAGTGGCGTAGCGCCCAGCGAAGTCCCTGCCGAAACCGTATGGAACTTGGGTGCTTTGCTGGTGCCTTGCCAGTATTTGCTGTGGACGATTATGTTAGTGGCCATTGGCTTTTATCGCATCGACCGTGGCCAACATGAGGCGCACCTGCGGGTTTTGGCCGATCGATAGCCATTAAATGTCATGTGATTCGTTACCCCTATGGCCCAGGGGTATAGAGCTTTGGTGCTAACCCTGTCGCTTTGACCAGAGGTTCCCGGGGTTTAGCCCCATAGTTGACCGAGCCGCTCCTTTCCCATGCCGTGGGGCCCTGTGCATGGAGCAAGAAGGCACAGATTCGGGGAGGGAAGTGGGATATCAGGGTGCCAAAGGTGTTGATATGCCATGACCTGTGACTATCGTCGGGTCATACTTCAATGAGTCAGTGCGGTGCGAGTATCGCCGAGTTATTAACAGAAGGGGTGTGACTGTGACCCATCGAGTACTGGTCGCGGGTGCGAGTGGCTACATAGGCCGTCATGTTGTTGAGGCCTTATTGCAGCGAGATTATCGTGTTGTCGCGCAATTGCGCCCTAGCGCGCAATGGACGCTGTCTCACCCTAATCTCGAATGTGTTTATGGAGAGCTCACTGAGTCAGCGCAGTGCTTACAGAATATTCAGGCTTGTGACTTCGTCATTTCATGCTTAGCCAGCCGCTCTGGAGGGGTGAGAGACGCCAGACTTGTAGAATATGACGCCAATAACCGATTGCTCGCCGCCGCCTCCCAATGGGGCGTGCAACGTTTCCTGTTACTTTCGGCGATTTGTGTGCAAAAACCTCGCCTAGCTTTTCAAAAAGAAAAGTTACGCTTTGAGGCCAAACTGCGGGCGTCGAACCTGCCCTGGACAATCATCAGGCCAACAGCGTTCTTTAAATCCTTGTCTGGCCAGATAGCTCGTCTACAGCAGGGCAAATCCTTTTTGGTCTTTGGCAACGGCACATTAACAGCGTGTAAACCGATCGCAGAGCAAGACCTTGCAGCTTATATTGTGGAGCAGCTGACAGATGCATCAGCGATCGAGGCCATATTACCTATTGGTGGCCCTGGACCTGCGATTACACCCTTAGGGCAGGCGCAGCTGCTGGGTCATTTACTGCAGCAGCCGATAAAAATCCGCTCCCTGCCGCCACGTTTGTTTCTCATTGTCGCCGCGGTGTTATCGCCCTTTGGACTCGTTTTTAGCCGGGTTCGAGATCAGGCAGAATTTCTCCGTATTGCCCATTTCTATGCCACCGAATCGATGTTGGTTTGGTCTGAGGAATCCTCGACTTACTCTGAAGCACTGACGCCGGAGAGCGGATCAAAAACGCTATCTGATTGTTATCAACAGATCATCCGAGGCGATGTTGTCAGCGAACTCGGAGAGCATAAATTATTTTAAGTGGGAACCGAGCCTTTTTATGAACCCTGTCCCCGCCAGTTTAGCGCCTGACACGCGACCCACTGTTCTTGTGCTTGGGATGGGCGATACCGGCGTGTTAACGGCGAGTCACTTGTCCCGGCAGTGCCGTGTGATTGGCGTCACGACCAAGCCCATGTTGGTGAGTGGCCAAGAGCTGGGGCTGCGTCTTACCGCACACGCACAGTGGCGCCTAAATTACCTCACACC
>QXYP01000053.1:8297-9283 GCA_009886815.1 Halieaceae bacterium | reverse complement strand
TCCTCACTCTTGCGGCAACCAATAAGTCCACCAGTAGACCACATTGAAACCCCAGCCGCACGGCTACTAAAAGTGCTTTGAAGGAGTGCTCGGCACCCTATTATCGCGCATTACCAAGCCTCACTTCATAGCATTTAATTGCTGTAGAGATGTCACTCAGGCCATACGATGTTCACTATCACACCCCAGCACGGTGACCTTTAAGGAGCACCACCAGCTCAGATATACTCATAAATTCTTGATGTCCTAACACCCCCAACCCATGATAATCGTGTGGAGTTGTCGATAAAGCCGCTAAGCTACCCTGAGGTAATGGCGCCTGCTGGACCGACCCTACTTGGAAGCACTAATGACTTGTCCTACTCAGACACCAAAGGCTAAGGGCACGCCTTACCGGCAAGAAATACTCATAGGCGTTATTGTCATTTTCATGTGCGCCGCATGCAGTCACACGGGTGGTAGTCCACCAAAGACCACTAGCATTCAACACTGTCAGCCAGAGCTTAATGGCGACGGCTCGATTCGCCGCATGATCTGCCGCTGACTTCTAGACTGATCGACCAACACTTTGGTGTACCGCCTAAAGAAATAATGAATACTGACTCAGGATTCAGGTTCGCGCGTACGGAGCTCTAAAAGCCGAGCATGAAGCCACTCCCCACTGGGCGTTTCGTCACCCTGACAAACAACCCCATAAGCCTTTCCCGTCCATGAACTTTTTGACGCTAAGCGATTAATAAAGTCTTCGGTGGTTGCAACGTAACGCTCACCACGGCTGTATTTAAGTGCCAAGTGTTCTGCGGCATTTGTTGAAGAATGCAAGGTGCCGTTGCGCTTAAAGTCGCACCCGCTGCTGGAGACTGCCCCGAGCAATGCGCGTATCTCCGCATCAACTTCAGGATCAATGGCTAAAGATGTTGCCGAAAAAACCAAAGCGATCAGCGCAAATAAATACGCCACCACAACTGTAACAGCGCCCCGCCCAG
>QXYP01000053.1:1790-8287 GCA_009886815.1 Halieaceae bacterium | reverse complement strand
GGACTGTAGTGGCTTTATCGCTCTCATTACGCCTGCGGTTTAGTCATCAAAGTCGGAACTTTGGGTCTTGTGAGTGCCGCCGTAATTAGCCGGCGAAAAGTGCATGGATTTTACACGCCACTCGCCATCACTCTCTTTCAACCAAACACTGGTGACGCGCGTGCGGTAGGGCGAAACGTTCCCATCGGTGCCCACCACGCCTTCTGCGTAGTAACGCGCATAAACAACCCCGTCAGCGATCTCAGTGGCCTCGGGATATACCACCCGTAAATTCGCGTTGTTGCCAACCATGTTTTTTTCCCAGTCGTCGGCCGATGCCGTAGACATAGGCTTGTGGAAGCTCCCGTCTGAATTAGTGCCGAAGAAGCCGGTCTGGCTTTCCATCGCGGCGACGGTTTCAGCGTCACTCGTATTTCTTGCCTCCCAATAGGTCTCTATGGCGGTTTTAACAGTAGCCTCTGAAGGTGTGTGCCCATCAGCAAAGACCAAGGTCGACAAGAGTAGGGTTACAGATAACAAACCATGCAGTACAACTTTCATTCGATAATCCTTATAACAGTGAGAAAAATAGCCCTGATGGTATCTGAGGGCAAAACCAAGCATCTCCTTCCCTAGAGAACGCCCACACTATCACTGCCGTCGATCGATCCAAAACTAACCATATCAGCGGCACTCACGAGCTTTAATGCCAGGCCCACGGTAAAAAAACTGGTGACTGAGAATTCGGAGATTTCTGCAGAAGTATGAATAACCGTAATCTCGCCGCATAAACCGGCGCATGCCGCCTTTGTAACCTCCTGAAGCAGCGCGAAAGGGAGAAAATACTCTGCTAGTGATGGTTTACCTCGGGCTTCACGTTGTCGATTCTTGCGGGCTAGCTGCTCATCGATAGCCGCCTCTATGTCATGAGGAAGATCGGTTTGCATGTTTGCCAATTGCTGGACCATTTCTGAGTAACGAAGCTCTAACACTACATTTTCCCGGTCAGCGTTTGCCGAGTGATAATCGGCGATGTGATCATCAAGACAGACTAGGCATCGTGCGATGCCAAGGTGATTTGCGACCAAAGGCGTAATCGCTGAAATACCCCTAGCAGCGACAGGGTCGCCTTGAATCATAATAATCAGAGGTTTCCCCGGTGGTTTTTTTGCCCAATGCTTGGTGAGCTGCCCGGTGATGTGATCGGCCACCACATCTGGCCTGCGCTCATCGTAGCTGCCCATTCCCTCAATAAAAACCGGGTGGAACTGAGCGAGCTTTAAACGACAGTCTGTTGGCAACTTGGTTATCTCCTCTACACTTTGCGCTGTATTTGCAAACTTTGCTTTATTGAGCAACGTCCCTGAGCTCTGAGCTCAACGTAGATAATAAATGCTGACAACGGTTATCAGCACTTTCCGGGAAATCCACAAGTTCGGGGCTCCCTCCATTTCCTCGACACCCGTTGCTACTGGCCCAGCCCGAAAATTCCGTGATAGTCGCGACGCATTTTAAAGAAAAGTCGCTGCTTTATACCGCTTTCAGAAGCGCCGATGCAGTTTCGCTGATCGCCCGAAGTACAGTTGGCCGGTAGCGCTTGTTTTCTACGAGGCCGTCGTTGCAGTCTTGCATTCTACTCACCAGCAATTCAGCCTATACTCCAGCGATCAGGGCGCGAGGCCGGTATCTGGCCACATAGTCCTCTGGGTGAGTTGTGCCGTCCCTTGAGAGGTAACGCTACATTTATGACGCAATTACATTATCGAACCTGCCATTTATGCGAAACCATGTGTGGTCTTGAGATAGAGCACGATGGTGACCGTATTGTTGCCATCCGCGGCGATAAAAAAGATGTTCTCAGTAGAGGCAACATCTGCCCAAAAGCTACTGGTTTGCAGGACATTCATACTTGCCCAGATCGGCTAAAAAAGCCGTTAAAGCGGGTGCGCAAAAATCCAAGCGTAAAAAGCCATGATGACGATTGGGTTGAGATCGAATTTGAGGAGGCTCTCGATTATGCCGCGAGCGAGCTTGCTGCCATCCAAAATCAACATGGGATGAACAGCATCGGTTCATACTGGGGCCGCAGTACCGCCCATAATTGGGGATGCACGCTATCGGTGTTCCCAATGCAACGCATAATGGGTTCGCGCAATATTTATACCGGATCCACAGTAGACCAAATGCCCCATAATTTTGCCTGGCACCACATGCTGGGTCATCAATTTCTCTGTACCGTTCCAGACATTAACCGCACCGATTACTATCTGATGCTAGGCACCAACCCCAAGATCTCCAATGGTGCTCAGATGTCCACAGGGGCCAACGCTTGGAAAAAGCTCAATGCCATTCGGACTCGAGGTGGCAAGTGCGTACTGATTGATCCACGTCGCAACGAATCGGCCAAGTATGTGGATGAACATCATTTTATACGTCCCCACTCCGACGCCATGTTTCTGATGGGAATCATTCAGGTTATTTTTCATCGAGGTTTGGCCCGACCTGGACGTATGGCAGGCCATATCAACGGCTGGCAAAAAATCGAAGCCATCGCCAACGAATTCGATTTGGACCGGATCGCTGAAGTCACCGATATTCCAAGAGCGGACATAGAACGCATTGCAGAAGAGTTTGCCACCGCAAATAGTGCTATCTGCTACGGCCGCACGGGAGTGTCGATGGTGCAATTTGCAGGGCTGACCCAGTGGCTTATGTATGTCGTGAACATCATAACCGGCAATATGGATGAAAAAGGCGGATTGATGTTTCCCAGGCCCGCTCTCGACTCCTTAGACCTCACTCAATCCAGCTGGGGTCGCTACCACTCTCGGGTTAGCCATCGTCCTGAGTTTTCTGGCGAATTCCCCATGGCGATCTTAGCTGAAGAAATCCTGACACCCGGGGAAGGACAACTACGCGGACTAATGGGTACCGCTGGAAACATGGTGTTGTCCATGGCAGACAGTAATCAATCAGAGAGGGCCTTACAGGCACTTGATTTTTATGTCGCGGTTGATCCTTACCTGAATGAAACCACACGCTTCGCAGACGTCATCATTCCTCCCTGTGGCCCTCTGGAAAAAAGCCATTACGATATGTTTTACCACCTTTACGACACACTCAACTGGACCAAATACGCACCCCCACTTTTCATTACTGATCACTCCCCATGGACTGACTTTGAAATATTCACAGAGCTGGCCGGGCGATTCGCCTACAAACGCGCGCAGCACCCGCTGAAAAAGCGCGTTATTTATGGTGTGCACTGGATAATAAGACGGCTGTTAAAACCAGAACTTTTTCTGGATCTTGGCCTTCGCTTTGGTCCTTATGGGAGCGGTCTTAATCCTTTTAAAAAGGGAGGGCTCACCCTTAAAAAGCTCAAGCAGCAACCCCATGGGATTTTTTTGGGGGACCTTGACTACAATTTTCCCGAGGGCCTACGCACCGCAGATAAGAAGATTCAACTGGCGCCGTCGGCCTTCATCAACGATTTACCGCGCCTCAAGGCCTGGTTTATTGAGGGTGATATGGAGCGGGAACAGGCGGCGTCTTCTTTTGACCTAAAGATTATCAGTCGACTGACAAACCGGACGCTGGGATGGATGCACCACAGCCAACGCCTAGTTAAAGGTAAAAACCCCTGTGAGCTCATGATCAACCCTCGGGATGCTGCTGCCAGAGGCATCCAGCCAGATACTATCGTAGCTGTGACCTCACGCACCGGTCAGGTCAGGCTGCCCGTCGTCATCACCGAGGATATCAAGGAGGGGGTCGTCTGCATGCCCAATCTATGGGGGCATGGGCGCAAGAACACCCGGCAGCAGGTAGCCAACAGCAACCCTGGGGTCAGTATGAATGACCTAACCGACGTCACGGGTGTTGACGGCCTAACCAACAACGCCATCGTTAATGGTGTACCGGTGCGAGTAGAGGCTGTTGCCACATCGGCGTTACATGAGGAATACCATGAGGACGAAACGGTGGAGGAATACTCAGTTTGACCCCAGCCGCTTGCAAAAGTTGCCTCACTGCGACCTTAACTGCGGCCCTCATTGCCGGTAGCTGGACCTCAACAATGGCCGCGGATCGAAGCGCTAGCGCTGAACGAGATATAGCGTTTGTTCACGCTTTCGGCGTGCCACCGGATGGCTCCTGGGATAGTCTGTTTTCCGATAAAAATACAATAGACCCCGTAAAGTATTCCGCTAGCAAGCCTGAGGGTAAACCTTTCAAATCGGCACAGTACGCGCTCAGCTCAACGACGGTAGGTAATAGTATTTGGTACGGATCCGCAGCCTCTGTCTGGTGCTACTGGCCCTACATTTCCATGAAAATGCCACTCAGCCTAATGAATTACGAGACGCCCCATCACGGGTGTCAATTGACCCCTCCGCTGGGACAACGGCCTACGGCCCAGATATACGTGACCAATGTCATCACGGGTACCACCACTCATGTGGGGCCCAATACGGTGGGCAATGGCGGTCAGTTCTGGCACGACTCACAAAACGGCGTGGTTCAACGATCGTTTATCGACAGCCTGTTGACCATGCCCGGCTATACCTATCGAGGTGCAGGGACCCTTGGAAACCTGACGTTTTTTGCCGGTTCAAATGAATATCCGGTGGCCGATATCAAATCTCAATGGCTGGACTTACTCAGCCCAGAACAACGGGCCATTGAGCTCAAGAAATTTCCGCAGGAGTACGATTTCGAGCAGGACGGCAATGTAGGCTACAACCGAATTTTCGTGTTCGATAATATTAAAATGGAGTATCTGGGATACGCCGAGTTTTTTTTTGATACTGTGCGCCGGTTCAAAAGCGTCACCCACCCAGATGGCAGTGAAGCACTGTACTGGTTTGGGGGTCCCGATCAGTCGGGCACCCAAAACGGCAATAGCCTGAATGCAATGTTGCGCTGGGTGGGCACGCCAGAAAAGCCACTTTCTGGAGGCATGTTTAATAATGGCTTCGATATCGTTTCCGATCGGCAGTTCGAAAAATACGGTGTTGTTGGCGACTTTCTGGCCTTCTCTGAAGCGGGTAAACAGTATTTTGTAAGCAGTTCTTGGTACAACATAAATGGCGAACCCGCAGCCATTCTGGTGAGCAGTGCTGTGCCTCAACACGGTTATTCTGCAAAAACACCTGCGGAATTCCAGCCCATCATGCGCTACTCCGACTACGACCCAGATCCAGCAGGAGCCCTAGGGGCAAAGTTCGCAGCCAGCGCGTTCTATGGAGACTATCTGTACTTTGGTTCCTATCACCAAGGAACGTCCGGCGCCTACGATAAGATTATGCATAGGTACTGCGAAGAAGCGCGTATCGAGCGTCTCTGTAATCTGCTGGATTATGATTCGCAGGACACGGAGGCCCACAGGGAATTCATGATGAAAACGTGGCGGGCCGCCTCGATATTCAGGATCAAAACCGGTGATTTACTGGCCACTAACGTTCCGGTTAAAGAGAAAGTTGAGCTGCTGTACGGAAAAGAGCAGGACTGGGTTTTTGAACCTGTTCGCTCACCCATGAGTGATCGTTACGATAACTATCAATTCGTGCTCAAGGACAACAACCTGAGCCAAAAACCCCTCTTCGGGGACGAAGGTTTCGGACATCAGGGTATGGTCTATACCTTTACGTTAGTCGCCCATGACGACAAGTTGTTTCTCGGGTCATGGAACGCGACGGCTGGACTCTTTGATATGTTTGAGCACACTGACTTTAACGTTTGGAACCACCGGGCGATTCACTTCATGGATATACTGATACCGGCGAGCCCCTTCGGGCAAACTCGGATCAGGGAAAATAATCCGGCTCATTTTTTATACCAGAGCGTGATCAACGATAGCGCTACCCAAGGTTACGATCTTGAGGAGGCCAAAAAAGGTTGGCTCATGGTGTTTGAAGATACTGAATCACCTGCAACGGTTTTGCGAACTGGATTTGGCAACCCCTGTAACAATGGCGTGCGCAACTATGCCAAGGTAAATGGCCAGTTGTATTTGGGGACTACGAGTTGGTGTAACGTGGGCGAAAACTCTGGCCTTGAGTACTACAAATATGTGGACGCAGCTGATCAGTAAGAACGGGCGCCTAACCTCGCTGCTCCATAAATACGGGGGCAATACTTAAAACCCCTTACTCCAAATTACGTGAGAAACTGCAGGCTAACAATTACGGTAATCGCATGAGAAGCGGGTATAACATTTCTGTGGCGTTGCACGGACAGGCAGACGACGCAGTAGCAAGCAGAGAAGCGATACGCGGATTTTCTTCTCACGGCGTTTAGCACCTGCTGCCCGGCCTTGCTTAACGCGAGGTTTTTACAACCTCCAAATTCATCACAGGACCTGTGGACTGCCTCAATGACTCATAAAAGATCAAACGTATCGCAACTCCTTACAGCCCTGTTGCTTCTGTGCGTCATTCTTGGCGCACCGGCGTCAGCCACGCCACAACAACCCAATATTTTGATCATGGTGGCTGACGATCTGGGTTGGGCCGATG
>QXYP01000053.1:0-1780 GCA_009886815.1 Halieaceae bacterium | reverse complement strand
ACGTTTGAATCGTTTTTACACCACACCCATTTGCTCACCTACCCGCGCTGCCCTAATGACGGGGCGTGACCCCATTCGACTTGGTGTGGCCTACGGAGTGATTTTTCCTTGGGATAATATTGGCGTTCACCCCGATGAGCATTTCATGCCTGAAACTTTTCAAGCGGCGGGTTACCAAACGGCAATCGTCGGTAAATGGCATCTGGGGCACGCTCAGATGACCTATCACCCCAATAACCGGGGATTCGAACACTTTTATGGTCATCTGCACACTGAAGTGGGGTTTTATCCCCCTTTTTCCAATCAGGGTGGTAAGGACTTTCAGCGTAATGGCGTATCCATAGATGACCAAGGCTACGAAACTTACCTCCTCGCCGATGAAGTCTCTAGGTACATTCGCGAACGTGACCGCAAACGTCCTTTCCTCGTTTATATGCCGTTTATCGCCCCCCATACGCCTCTGGACGCGCCGGTGGAACTCCAAGACAAATACAAAAATATTGAAACCGATTTACCCTTGGCCCGTTCTCGACAAACCGACGACACGCGCCTTATTTCAAAAGTGATGCTCCAACCGAGCGCCAGGCCTATGTACGCCGCTGTGGTTGATGCCATGGACCAAGCTATCGGTCGCGTTTTGGACACACTGGACCGGGAGGGTATTGCAGACAATACGATTGTCCTGTTTTTTAGTGACAATGGTGGGGCGGCTTACTCTTACGGCGGCGCAAATAACGCACCGCTACGCGGCGGTAAGGGAGAGACCTTTGAAGGCGGCATACGAGTCACCTCCCTAATGCGCTGGCCTGCCATGCTGGAGCCTGGTCAAATATTTGATCAAATTATGAGCGTTATGGATGTTTTCCCGACCCTAGCGGACGCAGCCGATGTTAGGCCAGGGAACAGCTTTGCACTCGACGGCAGGAACATGTGGCCTGCGTTAAAATCGGGAGCAGAGGTACCCTTGGATGCGCCACTTATATTCGGCTCTGAAATTCCTATTTATGGCAACTTCAATTTTGCTGCCTTTAATGAGGAATGGAAGTTGGTGCAGGAGGTGCAGCAGGAACAAATAGCAATCACTGTCACTAACTATCTGTTCAAAATTTCTGACGACCCGTACGAATACAACAATCTGGCGGCCGTTTATCCCGATATTGTTGAGAATCTGAGTAAAGCAATACTCGACTGGCGTGCACTGTATCCGATCAATGGCACTCGCTCGCAGCTTGTTCCACCGCCGGGGTGGCGCGCGCCGCGTGACTGGGCGAGCTATCCAATACCGCTGGAAGAACTGCAAGATCATGGCACTACCGGTATGGCACCGACACCGACAATTCTAAGGGTACTCGACTGGCAGCATGGTGCCCGAGGCAGGCTCGAGTACAACTGCTCACAGCGCTGGTGGTCCTACGGGGTATGCTTGAAGGACTGAAGAGCCAGGCATGGGCCATGGCAGCACCTGAGGCGCCGTCAAAACAGCGACTCAAGTAAAGGCCACGTTGTAAAAGACGGTGTGCGTTACTGCGACTGAGGCGTTAGTCGTACTCGCCCCCAGGGTGTCCCGTAATGTATACGACCATCCATATCGATAAGGGTGCCCGAGTACATAACGTTGTAGCGCTGGCCACCAATTACATAGTGGAACTTGTTTTCCCCGGTGGTCCAGTCCAGTGCTTCGAGAGTCCATTGGTTCTTCCTAGCACCAATCAGATAGGTGGTATCTGACCCAATGCCCACAATAGGTACGCAGCTGGGAGAGCTAACTTCCCCATTGACC
>QXYP01000052.1 GCA_009886815.1 Halieaceae bacterium | reverse complement strand
CTAACAGTACTACGGGTGTTGTCGTTCGAAATGACAAAAAGCCAGAGGCCGTAGGTTTTGAGGTGGTACGCGATCTTGAGGTCAGCCAAACCGAAGACAATAGCTGGAAAGCCGATGTTTTCGCTGCACCGTTGGGTGAGTACAAACCCGCAGAAATCATGTTGTTGGAAGCGAACACCATGCGCTTTCGAGTGAAAGTGGGTTTTATGCGTCGTTCCGTAGACTGGCTGCGCGTTTCAGCTTTACCTGATGAGTAAACTGCCGACATTGAGAAGAACGCCAGTGACTGGGCCTAATGCGGGAGCACGACTATGTTGAATTCGATCCGAAAAGTTAAAGAGACCGTTCGAGTCTTGGGAGAGATGCGTCATCTGTTGCCGGCCTTGAAATTTAAAATGCCTGCACACGACGAGGTCGTCTCGGTGGCGAGTGTTTTCGAAGACACGGTAGCCGCCCACCCTAATCGGACAATGCTGCTGTTTGAAGGTAAAGCGTGGACGTACGCTGAGTTTAATGGCCTGGTTAATCGTTTCGCCCGTGTGCTGCAGGAGCGAGGCGTACAGCGAGGAGACAGCGTTGCATTGTTCATGGAGAACCGGGCTGAGTTTATTCTTAGCTTCCTGGCGGTGCTCAAAGTAGGGGCTAGCTGCGCCTTGATTAATAACAGTTTGTCGGGCGGTGGTCTTGCCCACTGCGTGGAGGCGGCCGCCGCCAATTATTTCATTGTTGGCGGTGAGCGTACGGCTGTCATGGATGAAAGTCGCGAAGCGCTGGCAATCACTCAAATTGAATCGTACTTTTGGTTTGCTGATTCAGACACGACTCGCTGTCCTGATGGGTGCGTAGATGCTCAAGCTGAAATGGTCGCCCACAGTCCTGAAAATATCCCGGGTACCCGGGATATTACTGCCGGAGAGGTGGCATTTTACATCTATACCTCGGGTACTACGGGCTTACCCAAAGCTGCAATTATGCTGCATCGAAAAGCACTGGCGGCCGGTACGGTTTTGGGACGTCTGGGTTTTCGAGTTAAGCCTGCTGATCGGCTTTACCTTTGTCTGCCGATTTACCATACGACTGGACTGGCTCCGGGGCTACTGGCGTTTATCTTTTCGGGTGGCTCGGTGTTTTTACGCCGTCATTTTTCGGCCTCCAGTTTTTGGTCTGAAGTTCGGGAGTTTCAAACCAACAGTTTTATTTATGTGGGTGAGTTGTGCCGGTATTTGAATCAGCAGCCCGTAGACCCCCAAGAAAGAAATAATCCTTTAGAAAAAATGCTGGGCAATGGTTTAAGGCCTGATGTCTGGGATGCCTTTAGAACGCGATTTCAGGTTAAACGAATTTGCGAGATCTATGGCAGTAGCGAGGGCAATGTCACCTTTGCAAACTTCTTCAATAAAGACAAAACCATTGGTGCAACCTTCGCCAAAGTAGCGCTGGTGGCCTACGATCAGGAGAATGACACAATTATTAGAAATGCAGAGGGCCACTGTGTTGAGGTGTCTCCCGGAACACCGGGGCTGCTGCTGGGTGAAATTACGAATGACTATGCTTTCGACGGGTACACCAACAAAGAGGCGTCAGGGAAGAAGGTTATTAGTCATGTACTCAAGGCAGGAGACCAATGGTTCGATACGGGGGATCTTATTCGCGAAATCGATGTCGGTTTTGCCCTAGGTATCCGGCACTTTCAGTTCGTGGATAGAACAGGGGATACCTTCCGTTGGCGGTCGGAAAATGTGTCGACAAATGAAGTGGCAGAGGTGCTCAATCAACACGCCCAAATTCATATTTCTAATGTCTATGGTGTAGAGGTTCCCGGTGCCGAGGGTCGAGCAGGTATGGCGGCGCTAGAGGTAGATTCTCCGGAAAACTTTGACATGGAAAGTTTTGCGCGGTTGGTTGATACGCAGCTTCCTGCTTATGCTCGACCGGTATTTATACGACTGCAGAGTTCGCTTCAGACGACGGGTACCTTTAAACTGGTCAAAACAGCGTTAAGGGAGCAGGCCTTCCACTTAGACCAAGTGGGTCAAGATGCAATTTATGTGCGTCCTCCCAAGGCAAGTGCTTACCAGCGCCTTGACAATGATTTTTATCAAAATCTCTGCTCCGGCAGAGCAGGGTATTAGAGTTTTTTATTAGCGTGTGAAGGGCAGATGTTATGGCGATAGGATTAATTGCAACAATAAAAGTACAAGAGGGTAAAAACGAAGCGTTCGAGGCGGCGTTTTTGGAGCTTGCACGTCGCGTGCGTGAAGACGAGCCGGGTAACATGCTGTACGCACTGCATCGAAGTACGACAGACACCCAGACCTACAAGGTGATGGAACAGTACGTAGACGCCGCTGCGCTTAAGGCACATGGGGAAACCGCCCACTTTGCCGCAGCGTTTCAGCAAGTAGGCGCGCTGCTTGCCGGTGCGCCTGAGGTTGAGCAGTTGGACGTTATTGGGTAAGTGCCGTGTGTTTAGGCGTCGATTAATGGGTAACTGTCATGGCTGAGGAATTTGAGGATCAAGGGGGGCTCGCTACGTCAGACCCTAATCGTATTGTTCGCTGGGTTACGTCGCAGGTTATGAGCCGATTGTTTACGCAAAAGCGAGTCAACAAACGGCGAGCAGCCGCAGAGCGAGTCAGGCGTAAGAACAAGCAGGCGCACTGTGTCGAATATTTCCATCAAGTGGACGACGGCTACAGCCATTTAGCGGCTCAGCTGTTAGTGAAAATAGCGAGTCGTTACGACGTCGAGCTCATCTGTCATCTAGTGAGTTCATCCGAGGGAAAAAATAACGCAGAACCAGAAATGCTGGCCAGACTCTCCCGCTACGATGCGCACCAGATTGCACCAGACTTCGGCCTAGACTATCCCATGCATGATGGCGCGTTTGACCCCAAGCAGATTCGCCAGGCACAGGGAATTTTGGCAAGCGTTAGTGCCG
>QXYP01000051.1 GCA_009886815.1 Halieaceae bacterium | reverse complement strand
CACAATCCCCAGCCGCAGCGTGAGATCCATAAACATCAGCGTTCGAAAAGGTAGCGTCGGTTCGGGCACGCGGGTACTCGCATAAGTGGCAATCACGCCACCAATGGCAATGCAGTCCATAACCTCTGGAAGATTGGCGCCAAACTCGACATCAACAACACGCTGCACCCGCTGCCCTTGCAGCAGCTCACACAGCTGCGCACCCCACCCTGGCTGATGATGATCAACCACCACCTCAGCGCCCAAATCAAGGCACAGTGCCTGGTCCTCGGCGTTTCCTGCCGTCGCCACAACCCGCGCACCAAAATGGCGAGCCCATTGAATGGCGTAATACCCCACCCGACCCGCACCGCCGGTAACCAATACCCACTGGCCGGCCACCGGGCCGTCGGCAGTGACGCAGCGATGAGCTGTCATCATAGGAATGCCGATACAGGCACCCACTTCAAAGGACGCATTATCCGGCAGCGTCGGTGCCCGGTTGCTGTCAACACAGACCCACTGTGCGGCAGTACCCGCCGATCGGTCGTGCTGCGCCTGATAAACAAAAACGCGTTCACCCACCCGATTCGGGGAAACCCCTTCACCAACCGACTCAATCACGCCAGCACCATCGCTGTGGGGAATCACGGGCCCTGCGTCGAGTAAATTGGGGAACGCACCCGCCCGCTTTTTTACATCAGAAGGGTTAACTCCGGTGGCGTGCAGCCGCACCAACACCTCACCCGCAGCCGGCTGTGGCGTGGGTTGTTCACCCTGTTGTAATACCGCCGCCGCCTGACCGAACTGCTCAAACCAAAATGCCTGCATGGAATTCTTCCTTTATTCCTTATAAATCTCGACCTTTAGGGGTCGAGCCAATTAGCCAGTGATTCGGTATGGCCATCAATGGCAATGGCCTGCCCGGAGACCTTCTTCCCCCCCGGGCCGGCTAGGAAAGCCACCATGGCGGCAATGTCCTCGGGATCAGTAAACTGTCGTAGCGAACCCTGGCGTTGATAAACACGACGAATAGCATCCGGTGTCATACCCCTTGCCTCGGCGTCTCGCGTAATCACCCCTTCAATACGCGGCCCCGACACGCTGCCAGGACACAGCGCGTTCACCCGAATATTCCAAGGGCCCAGCTCCATTGCCCAAGTCTTGGCGAGACCAATGGCCGCCCACTTAGATGCCGCATAAGGCGAGCGCAACGGGCACCCTGAAAGACCCGCATTGGAGGACATATTGATAATGGCCCCACTGCGCTGCGCCTTCATAAGGGGAATGGCATGTCGTGTCATATAAAACAGGCTATTGAGATCGGTATCGATGGTGCGTTGCCAATCGTCAACGGCTATATCTTCAAGGGCCCCTTGCGGGCCAGCAATGCCCGCATTGTTTACCAGTACATCGAGGCGCTCATGTTGAGTGCGAAATGCAGCGAAGGCGGTGTCAACCTGATGCGGGTCTGAGACATCACAAACCTGGGCACTGCCCTCACCGTAAACCCGCTGAAATTCGGCAACATGGTTGGGGTCAATGTCGACGATAAATAATCGGTAGCCCAATTCATGGAGTGACTGGGCGATCGACAGGCCAATACCCGATCCCCCCGCAGAAATAATCGCGACTAATTGATCAGAGGACACGCCAGCTCCTGTGTTGAGCCATGAACCATGGAATGAAAAACGCCACTGTGATCACAGGCAGACCTCCCAACGGCACCTGCACCTGCTCCGTCAATGAACAATCGCACTAACTGGATTCATCAACCGAGCACCATCGTCACTAGGCTTCGCCGTGACTTTCAGAGGCCCTTTGGTTCTGACGGTCTACCTGCAAAGACTTCAGTAAACCGTAACCCGCTGGCCACAGCGTCAGTACCAGAGGCAGTGATACCACCAGCACCGCCGTTTGCGCTTCACGAATACCCCCAGCGTACATCAGAGCTATGGGCAATATGGCAACGGCAATCGCCCAAAACAAGCGATGCCAGCGCGGTGGATCTTCAGAAGGGTGTAACTGTTCAGTCGCACTGGTGGCCAGGGTGTAAGAGGCGCTGTCGTAGGTGGTCGCGCAGAAGATCACCGAGACAAAGCAGAGCAAACCAATGATGAGCCCCGCGAGGGGCAGCGTATCGAGCCCGGCGATAATGGCGGCATTACCCCCTGAACTTTCCATAACGGCCATGACATCAAGCTCACCCTGCACTTGTAAACCCAAACTGTGGTTACCCAGCAACATATAAAACAACCAGCACCCCAGGGACCCGAGTACCAGCATGCCAAGAACCACTTCACGAATCGTTCTACCTCGAGATATTCGACTGACAAACAACCCCACAAAAGGGCCGTAAGACACCCACCACGCCCAGTAAAAGATGGTCCAGTCCTCGACAAAGCCTGAGCGACCAATAGGGTCTGTCCAGAACGTCATGGCAATGGTGTTCTGCAGCATGTGACCAAGCGAGTTAATCGCCATGCGCAATAAGAATAAAGTGTCCCCCGCAAACAAGATCGCGACAAGGAGCACCAGAGCCAAAATCATGTTGAGGTCACTAAGCCGTCGAATGCCCCGGCCAAGCCCCATCGCCACACTGGTTGAAAATATAGCCACGCAGAGAATCACCACAGCCATTTCTAACCCGAAGCTCTCAGGTATGCCCGTGAGTCTGGAAATTAATGCCGCAATGAGCGGCGTGGAAAAGCCCAGAGAACTGCCCGCCCCCCCGATCAACGCCACCATAAACATGCCATCCATGAGTTTCGCCGCCCAGCTGTTTTGCCGACCTTTTAGCCAATAGTCTGCCGCGGTGCTGTACTTCAGGTAAGGCACCCGTCGCACGTAAAAGGGGTAGGCAATGGCGAGGGTAGGCAGGCAATAAAGTGCCCAAGCGACAACACCCCAGTGATGCATGCCGTAGGACGCGGCCCATTGGTAGGCCTCAGGCGACTTAGGTTCGGCTCCAAAGGGTGGCGCCGCCGCATAGTGGGCCCACTCAATGCCGCTCCAGTACATGAGCCCGGCGCCGATCCCAGCCGCAAAGAGCATAGAGGCCCAACTGGGGAAGCTGAATTCCGGAGGACCGTCCCCAAGGCGAATGCCGGCATAAGGACCAAAGGCGAGGTAAAGCGATACGCCAAGGGCCGTCGCGCCGGTAAGAATGTAAAACCAGCCGAAGGTGTCCCCAATCCAGGCGTAGGCTGTTTTCAGTAGTAGCGCACTGCCCTCGGGAAAAAACAGAAGCGGTAGGGAGATTCCCAATAGCACTGCAATAGTGAGTGTGAAATTGAACCGGTCAACCCGAGGAGTCATAGCCATGGCGTCGTTTTTATAGTCTTTAGCCTTACGAAACTCGAGCTTAACACCTCTGAGTAATTTGACGACTGCCGCCACGGGAAAGCCGTCGATTACGCCCTGCAGACACACCTTCAGAAACCATTGCAATCTCGTGGTGCAGGACGCATTGTTCGAATGTGCACTGGGTAGTGTCCAGCATCGAGAGGAAATAATGCAGCAAGACAAATCTGATCATGTCGAGCCTAAGCGTTCGGATCTAAGCAATTGCCACCCGCACCATCGCATCCTCTTTGACCCTATTAAGATTGGCCCTGTAGTAGCACCCAACCGTTTTTATCAGGTACCTCATGCCAGTGGCATGACCGAGTCCAATCCTCGGGTCCGGGCGGCTTTTCGGGGTACCAAAGCAGAGGGAGGCTGGGGCGTAGTCAGTACTGGGGCCGTATCCATTCATCCCAGCTCTGATGATTCACCCCTACCCTTTGCCCGACTTTGGAACGACGCCGATATTGCCTCCCATGCCCTCACCACTGAGGCCGTCCACAAACACGGAAGTCTGGCAGCCGTTGAGCTTTGGCACGGCGGCGCGGTGGTTATGAATCGAACGTCACGATTACCCCCCTTATCACCTTCGGGTGTTCCCTGGGCGGCCACCCATATTGGCTTCATGGGGCAGCAGCGGCCCAAGCCTATGGAAGGCCGAGATATTGATGCCGTGCTCAATTGGCAACGCGCAGCCACCCGTCGAGCACTCGATGCCGGCTTTGACATCATTTACGTGTACGCCGGTATGGGCTATCTCGGTTACGAGTTTTTACTGCCCGAATACAACTGGCGAACAGATGGCTATGGGGGCAGCTTAGAAAACAGAACCCGCTTTGTTCGTGAAATGCTCGAAGTAACGCGTGATGAAGCCGGTGGTCGCGCCGCCGTTGCACTGCGGATTAGCCTAGAAGAGCTGCGGGCCAAGCCCAGTGACCATTATGCAAGTGAGGCTCACGGCGTTGTTAGTTTGCTATCAGATGTGCCCGATTTATGGGACGTCAAAATGGACTCCAGCCCCAACGACTGCGGTGCCTCACGGTTCCGACCCGAAGGCGCCCACGAACCCATCATCGACTTTGTCCGAACGGTGACCGATCGCCCAGTTGTTGGCGTGGGCCGATTTACCTCGCCAGACACCATGGTGTCGCAGATCAAACGCGGGGTACTCGATCTCATTGGTGGAGCCCGGGCCAGCATTGCCGACCCTTTCCTACCCGAAAAAATTCGCCGGGGCGAAACCGACGCCATTCGCGAGTGTATTGGCTGCAATATGTGTATCGCGAGTTGGCATGACGGCGTACCGGTGCGCTGCACACAAAACGCGACCGCGGGTGAGGAGTGGCGCCGAAACTGGCATCCAGAACAGTTTCAGCGTACTCAAAAGCCGGAAAATGTCTTGGTAATAGGCGGCGGGCCGGCGGGCCTTGAAGCCGCCCTAGTAGCCGCGCGTCAGGGTTACGAAGTGACCCTTGCGGAACAAAATAGTGATTGGGGCGGCCGAGTGCTGGCAGAGAGCCAGCTCCCGGGGCTGGCAGAGTGGCGGCGAGTCCGTGACTATCGGGTTTGGGCCCTGTCACAGCTGGGCAATGTCGCCATGTATACCGACAGCCCTATGGGCATCGATGAAATAAGCGACCTAGATTCCCAGCACATTGCCGTCGCCACCGGTGCACACTGGACCACGCATTTGTATTCACCCTTAGAGATTCCCTCAGAGCCGCTTCTCGGGGCTCAGGTATTCACCCCAGAAGATGTTTTCGCCGGTCGGGTGTCGGGTGATCGGGTGCTTGTGTTCGACTACGACAATTACTACCTCGGTGGCGTGATTGCGGAGCATCTTGGTCGCCAAGGTGCGCAAGTGGTTTATGCAACGCCTGCGGGCCATGCCTCAGCCTGGACGTTCATGACCAACGAATTGCCCTATGTTTATAAGGCGCTGGGCGAGCAGCGGGTGGAGATCTTAACGAGCACTAACCTCGACCAGTTTGATGGGCGTGTGGCCCAACTGAGTAATCTGTTCAATGCAC
>QXYP01000050.1:4299-7545 GCA_009886815.1 Halieaceae bacterium | reverse complement strand
AACCTCGACCAGTTTGATGGGCGTGTGGCCCAACTGAGTAATCTGTTCAATGCACAACCCCTGGAACGCCCTATCGATGCCGTTGTTGTAGTGGGACTTCGCCAACCCAACCTCGATCTATACCAGTCGTTACAGAAACGGCAATCGGATGCCAGCAACACACTGGCAAACAGCACCATTAGTTTGGTCGGTGACGCCCTTGCACCGGGTGCTATCGCCCATGCCGTTCACAGTGGTCATGGTTTTGCTCGATCACTCTTAGGGGGTAACGACGAATATCTAAGAGATGAGCCTATTAATTTGCTAGAGCCGCAACCCGTATTTATTGAAACCTGAAACCCATCACCTCAAAACATTGGATGGAATAAAAAACAGAGCATGGCTGGGGCAACACTCGATACATTAGAGAAAACATTATCTCGGGAGCATTATCTCGACAGCGGTCCTTATCACCGTGAGTTTGCTGCCATCTTCAGCTGTGGGTGGATCTGCGTGGGCCGGGCTGAGGCACTGTCGGCGCCCGGTGACTATCAAGCCCAACGCTTTGGAGACCAATCTATTGTTGTAATACGCGGTGAAGACCTTGAGTTACAAGCCTTTTACAACGTCTGCCGCCATCGCGGTGCCGAGCTGATTCCCATGCCCGACACACAAATACGAACGGGTCACTTCGACCGACGCATTACCTGCCCTTACCACGCATGGAGCTATCGACTCGACGGTACGCTGCGTGGCGCACCGCATTTAGCGATCGAACCCGGGGCCACGGCATTACACCCCGTGGCCGTCGCCGATTGGGGCGGCTTCATCTTTATCTGCCTGAATGATCGCCGGGGAGAATCCCTCTCCGACGCCCTGGGACCCGGCACCCAGCGGATCAAAAACTACCCTCTCGCAGATCTTCGCCTTGGACCCAGCATCGACTATCGCGTGAAGGCCAACTGGAAAGTGATTTTAGAGAATTACAACGAGTGCTATCACTGCGGGCCCGTACATCCCGAGCTGTGCCAAATTGTGCCCGCCTTCCGTCAGGGAGGCGGCCATGAACTGGACTGGGATATCGGCGTACCTCACCGCGAAGGCGCCGACACTTTCACCGCCAGCGGTAATACCCGTCGCGGCCCTTTTCCCGGCCTCAGTGATACTGAAAAAACCCACCATAAAGGCGAGTTGTTTTACCCCAACCTAATGCTCAGTCTGGCCATGGACCATGTGGCGGCGTTTTACGTATGGCCCGAATCTGCTGGCGTCACGCAAATCCGCTGTGACTTTTTGTTTCATGCCAGTGAACTCGACAAGCCCGACTTTGACCCCAGCGATGCCGTTGAGTTTTGGGACCTCGTGAACAAGCAGGACTGGGAGATCTGTGAAAGCGTGCAGCGCGGCATGCAAAACCCTGTGTTTGAACATGGCTACTACGCACCGATGGAAGATTACAGTTTAGACTTGCGTCGCTATGTGTCGGACTGCCTCGCTAAATTCGACACAACCCCTGAACGACAAGATCAGATCATCGGTAGCGACCTTAATGACTAGGCCCCCCTCGAACCGCTGGAAAGCCTCAAAATGAATCGGCACCCGATACCCGTGCGCTGGCGCTTGTTCGGCGTGTTGTTTCTGCTGAGCTTCCTCTCTTACCTCATGCGACAAAATATTCACGTTGCCGGCGAGCTCATGATGCCCGAGCTGCAGCTGAGTGAGCTCGAAATGGGGTGGATTTTTGCGAGCTTCATATGGGGCTACGCGCTGTTTCAGTTGCCAGGAGGCATTGCTGGAAATCGCTTTGGCCCCCGGCGAACCCTACTGGTTGTCGGTTTAATTGGCATTTTGGCCTCTGGGCTAACCGGCTTACTGCCCGGGCTGCTTTTTCAATCGACCACGGGCGTTATTGCCGTATTAGCGCTGGTGCGGTTCCTTATGGGAATAGCCCATGCACCCATGTATCCCGTTCAAGCCGCGGTCGTTGAGCGCTGGTTTCCAGTCGGCCAATGGGCACTGCCCAATGCGGTGTCGAGCACCGGGCTCACCTTGGGCGCTGCAGCGGCTCAGCCGCTGGTTGCCGTAGTCATGGTGTACTGGGGCTGGCGCGCCTCCTTCTATGTTTTTATTCCCCTAGGACTCGGCTTGTTTGGTTTGTGGTGGTGGTACGCCCGGGACAATCCCGCAGAGCACCCGGCGATGAGCGAAGAAGAGCTGACTACGATTCAGGCCAACCGGGACCACCTCACCCGGGAGGTCGGATTTGACGCCTGGAAACAGCTCGTTCGTAATCGCGAAACACTGCTATTGGCCTTCTCTTACTTTTCCCTCAACTACGTGTTCTACCTATTCTTCACCTGGTTTTTTCACTACTTGGTGAAAGAGTTGGGGTTCAGTATTCTCGAGACCGGATTTCTTGCGGCATTACCCTGGGTCACGGGTGCCTTTGTGGCCACACTGGGAGGCCTCACTTGCGACGCTTTGTGTCGACGACTGGGGCCGCGTTTGGGTTGCCGGATTCCTGCCATGATAGGTCTGATAGGCGCAGGCTGCTTGCTCTACGCCGGCCTTTACTCCACCTCGCCTTATATGGCCGTTGCCTTATTGTCATTGTGTTTTGCCTCAACGCAATTTGCTGAGGGCGCCTTTTGGTCGGCACAAACCTTTGTTGCCGGCCCTTATACCGCACCCGCCTGTGGCTTAATGAATACCGGTGGTAACGCAGCGGGCATTGTTGTGGCACCCCTCATGCCTTTTCTAGCGCAGCACATAGGGTGGGTCGCTGCACTTTCGACCGGGACGGTTGTGGCTTTTGCGGGCGCGCTACTTTGGCTATTTGTTCGCGTCGATCGTCCTTTTCAACCCCAGACGGTTTAAGCCACAGACGATGGCCATAACGCCATCATCGTCGCCCTCAAGCAGCGTCAAACCCGGAGCATAAAGATCGCTGATAACCCGCTTGTGACCTGTTGAAGCCCTGTTTACCATGATCAGAACGCCCAACCACTCTGAACGCGACGTAATAGCATCGACCTGACAAATAGGTCGGTTAGGAGCCACCATGATTCCAAGATTTAAAGCTGATCAGGAACGGCATCAGTGGATTGATGCCCTACTCGAGGTGGGCGCTATTATTATTGAAGACGTGGCGCCCCCCGGCAGCATTGCAGCTTTTAATCGTGACCTCCAACCGGAATACGAACGCGTGGGGGCAGGGTTTCAAAATGATTTTAATGGCTACCGAACGCGCCGTGTTGGGGGTATCGC
>QXYP01000050.1:0-4289 GCA_009886815.1 Halieaceae bacterium | reverse complement strand
CTGAGCATTCCAAAGCGTTTAAAACGCTGTTTACGCACCCCGATGTTTTGGCCCTAGCGAACGGGGTTCTGGGCCCTCGCTGCGAAAACATTCGTGTTGGCAGCACGACGGCCATTGAGATTTTACCCGGTGAGGAGGCACAGATTCTCCACGCCGATGACACCATTTACCCCAAAGAATACCTCCCTTTCGAGGTCCAGATTTCTGTGCTTTGGGCGCTTGATGACTTCACTGAAGAAAATGGTGCAACCCGGGTCATTCCCGGATCACATCTCAAGGGCCCTCATCCTGATGATGCCGAGCAGCCGAGCTACCCTGCTGAAATGCCCCGGGGCTCGATCGTTGTTTATTTGGGATCCACACTTCACGGCGGCGGTGCCAATCGCAGTGATAAACCCCGAAGAGCACTGGTCAATACCTACGCCCTAGGCTGGTTGCGACAGGAAGAAAATCAGTATCTGACACTGCCCAGTGACGCCGTCGACAAACAATCCGATGACGTTAAAAGGCTGCTAGGCTTTCAAGTCCACGGCGCAAATCTTGGCGTCTGGCCGCAAGATCCAGACGGTAAGTGGTTTGAGTCCTAACCCCTTGGTGGAATCATCACCCCCTGCACGCCCATCCTCTGGTGGCCCGCTAAACTGGCAGTCGCGGTATCAGCAATACATAAAGTGGCCCATTTATGGCCTGCTATTTTTAAACTTCCTCCTGTACGTGCTTGAAGACTCCCGGACGCTGTCACGACAGGGTTTCGAATCCCTATGGGACATTACCTCAGCCTATGCCAACTCACTGGATGTGGCGGCCTGGTTTGGCTTATTGCTGGTCTTTGAGATCGAGACGTATTGGCAGCATATTTATGCGATCCGCCGGGTGCGTTGGCCTTTGAATCTCATTCGTTTAGCGTGCTTTGGTGTGCTGGTGCATACCTTGGTGGTATACACCGGTGAATTTCTGAATGTGCTTGAACCGACAAAAATGCTTCTGGTCGATGGGTTTTGTAGCCAAGCCAATACCACGCTTTATGCGCTTCACAACCAAGTCTACACAACACTGAGTCACCAAGGCTGTAACGAACAGCTGGTCACAGGGGAGTTAACGTTTTTATTGAACGCCACGACCGCAATGACTGAAGAAGGTTGGCGTATTGCGCGCACCCAAGCGCTGGTTTCCCTTGTCGAGTGCGCGTCTTGGCTTGCGGCGGGTGCGGCCTTCGCGACCTCCGCTTTTTTAAAGCGCAGACAGACCGACACGGGCAACGTTGTGATCTGGGTGCGCCGTGTACCCCACATCAGCTACTGTCTGATTATTAGCTGCGCGCTAACCTGGGGTTGGTATGGTAAATATCTTTACACCTACGACAGCCTGCTTTGGCTCGGTGGCTTTGCCATGATTGAGGCCAACCTATCAACGTGGCGATACCGTATTCAGCAACTCTTGGGGAGCCAGCGCCACCCGCTAAAAACTGACTGACCCGGCAGCTTTACACCACCTCGGAGAGCGTATGCAGATACCAGTGAATAAACTGCTGCAGGGTTTCCTCAAACTCGCTGTGGTAAGGCCCGGGCTCAAAGAAGCGCGAATTCACACCCAAACTGTTGCGCGTAATGATGTACTCATCTTCCAGGGTTGTGTGATGCCAAAGCCAAGTCAGCTTTTCTAAGTCGTAGTCTTTACCTTCAACCGCATCACCACGCACAAACCAAACCAGCTCCATATCGGACTCGGTCAGTGAGCGCGGTAAGAACCGGTACAGCACACAATGATCAGGGTAGTTGAGCATAAAACTGAGGGGGCCCATCTGGAAGTCACCCGCACCACCGTCGTAATCTTTAAAGTGGCCCATCAACGGCGCGACCGGCTGCCCATCTTGGCTTCCCGTTACAAAACCCTCGTACAAACCGTAACGCATGGTATGAGCACAGGTGCCAAAGTTATCGGCATCGAGATAAATTTTCGTATGGGTTTGGGCAATCCCTTCAATCCCGGTTTTGGCATCGGCATTTTCCAACAGCTTGGCTACCACGGGCGCCGACTTCTCTTCCAGATCTTTAAGCGTGTGCAGCCGCGCGTATGCCCTATGGGAAGTTGCGCAGTGGTAGCACTCTAAATAATTTTCAATGGCGAGCTTCCAGTTAGCTTGAACGCGATACGTCTGCCGATGGGCCACCTTGGCATTGGCTAAATCATAGGCGCCCAGGGGAACGCGCATTTTATCGAGGGAGGCCACCAGGTCAGCGGCATCGGGGTCGCAGTTAATAAAAACCATGCCCATATATTCGACACAGCGAACCGCCTTCAAACCCAGCTGAGTTTTATCGAAATCGGGCATGATATGGGTTTCGCGGGCTGCCTTGAGCGAGCCATCTAAATCGTAGACCCAACCGTGATAGGGGCAGACAAAGGTTTTACGGTTCCCTGTTGTCGCTTCACAAACCCGCGAACCGCGGTGGCGACAAATATTGTGCATCGCCTTGATTGAATCATCAGCGGTTCGCACGACGATAATGGCATCCTCGCCAATCTCAATCAGCTGGTAGTCACCAACATTGGGAATTTCACTGGCATGCAATGCGTAAATCCAGCTTTTAAAGACCAAGTGCTCCAACTCGAGCTCATGTACGAGATGAGATCGATAGAAATAAGGATCGATTGCGTAATCAGGCCGTAACTGCTCGGCGGCAAGCTTTTCACGAACCTGATCGGTTGAGTCGTCAACGTGTGTGGCAATAACAGACATAACAATTACCCGGGCTGACTCCCGAAGGAGCCGCTATCTAGAAAGGAGGGGCTGGTGTTTGCCGCCTTCGCTTGGGGTTGAACAAGGGCCCGTCAATCACGCGGCAAGGCGCGAGCATTCGCGTCCAGTGAAGCTCCCGTTGGTAATAAATCTCAGCAACCAATTCATCACCAACGGCCCCGTGCGGCATTTCAAGCTGGGCATAGGCAATATTGGACTTCACCGTAGGACACCAAGCGGCGGAAGTGACTGTTCCCACCACTTTGTCGCCCTTCATAATGAACGAGTGTTCCGCAGGCTTATTGCCCTCAATATCGAGCATGGCAAAGCGGTAGCGTGAGCCGTTAGCTTTTTCAGCAAGCAGCGCCGAACGCCCGTTAAAGAGGGGCTTGGAAAAGTCGACCAACCACTCGAGACCCAACTCAAAGGGACTTCGGGTACGCCCATTACGAACCACTTCTTCCGAAGGGACAAAATCGACGTGGGCCTGAATAAACCCCGCTTCAATTCGGGCCATATCCAAGGCATAAGAGCCAATGGGCTTAATTAAATATTCGCGGCCGTGCTCAAAGAGCTGATCCCATAGGGCTTCGGCCTGAGCCGGTGCCACCCAAACTTCATACCCCAAATCTCCGGTGAACCCAGTTCGGCTCACCATCATGGGCGCACCTTCAAAGGTGAAATGCGCAATACCGAAAGGCTTTAACTGGTCCAACCCCTCGCAGCCCAGGAGCGTCAGAATCGTACATGAGGTTGGGCCCTGCACCGCCAACCCGGCAAGGTCTTCGCTTTCGTTGGTAATGGTGACGTCAAAACCCAGAGTGCACCAAGCGAGCCAGTCGTCAGCGCGCTGATAGGAGCACAGCCTGAAATCCTGCTCCCCCAGACGAAAGATGGTGCCATCGTCCATGACCTGACCCGCATCATTGCACCACACCGCATAGCCCACACGATTGATCCCGAGCTTGCTAACGTTGCGCGTGACCATGCGATTAAGATATGCCTCGGCATCGGGGCCCGTAATACGGTATTTGTTCATGGGCGATAAATCGAAAACGCCCGTAGTGCTGCGAATAGCGAAGTATTCGAGCTCCACGTCAAAGTAGGCATTGGGGGTGGTGTAACCCATCCAATTGCCCCAGTCATTCATGTCACACATCGCCTCAACCCGGGAGTGAAACGGGGTGGGCAGGAGCATAATGTCTCGGCTTGAGGTAATCATGCGAAGGCTCCTTGCTTAATCATTTCCTTGGCCGCGTTGCGACCCGGCAAACCCATGAGGCTGCCCCCCGGGTGGGCGCCAGCACCGCATAAGAACAGGCCATCAATGGTGGTCTTGTACTGGGTGGAGCCCGGGAATGGCCGCATCATCAGCGCCTGATCAATCGACAGCTCGCCGTGATGCCAGTTGCCTCCGGTCATACCGTAGGCAGCTTCAAAATCGGGTGGGACAAGCAATTCAGACGCCACAATCTGACCTTTAATACCCGGTGCGTAAGCTTCGAGTTGCTCAATAAGGTTATCGAGCACCGCCTGACGCTGCCCTTCC
>QXYP01000005.1:3153-4986 GCA_009886815.1 Halieaceae bacterium | reverse complement strand
TACGCCAAGCGCAGTAGCGGGCCGGGTGAGAGCGGTTTTAGTCGTTGGGATGCTGGGTTTACGCTGGGTTGGGAGCTCGACTTCTGGGGACGCTTTCAGCGCGGTATTGAATCAGCCGACGCGGCCTATTTTGCGTCATTGGCTAATCAACGTGATGCGCAGGTACTGCTAGCGGCGGCCGTTGCCGATATCTATTGGCAGTACAGGGTTACCGAGGGGCGGATTGTCATTTTAAACAAAAACGCGACGCTGCAGTCCCGCAGTTATGACATCACCAAGCAGATGTTTGAGGCGGGTCAACAGTCTGAGTTAGATCTGCAGCAGGCGCGTACGCAATATTTAGCCACCTTAGCGGTGCTGCCGGCGTTAGAACAAGGATTAGGGCAGCTGGCTAATGCGCTGTCAGCACTGCTGGGGCGTGCACCGGGTGAACTGGAAAGTCGGTTGTCAGGTCAGACAGCGTCCCGCGCCGTATTACCCACTAACCACCAGGTGCAATTGACCGCGTTGCCTGCGGCACTCATCCAGCGTCGCCCCGATGTCAGGGCGAGTTTATGGGCGGTAGCCGCGCAATCTGCTCAAATTGGTTTGGCGGAAGCCGAATATTATCCCTCCATAGCAATAGGCGGGAGCCTCGGCTGGTCGGGGAATTCGCTGGCCTCTCAAGACAGTTCAGGACTGCTTGGTGTCGGGCCTGCGGTGAGTTGGACGGTCTTCGACTGGGGGCGAATCGCCAATAATATTCGTATTCAAGATGCGCGTTTACAGCAGGCTTTAGAGGTTTATCGCAATACTGTTCTTAACGCCGCTCGAGAGATTAATGACGCTTCTTTAGCGTTGGATAAGACTGAAGAGCAGCGTGTGCTGCTGGCGCAGACTGTGGTGGCATCGGAGCGTGCTCTTGAAATTGCCAATACACGCTATCGAGAAGGATACGCTGATTTCCAAAGGGTACTGGACGCGCAGCGCGTCGTTTTCACACAGGCTGATAGAAAATTGCAAAACGATGGCCAACATTTGAGAGCGCTCGTGGCGATTTATAAAGCTTTAGGTGGTGGTTGGAGCCCTGATGCAATGCACGAAATGTTGCCTTCGTCGGTACTCCTAGAGATGCAGGAGCGTTCGAACTGGGGCGAGCTGCAGTCACTACAGGTTGGTGATGAACAAGCATCCCCCAATCAACCCGTCCCGATCGAGGTGGAGTCAAAATAATGAATGATGCGACTACGGAGCCTGGAGCCCAGACAATCAACCGAGGCGCAGGACTTGTGTTGATCATCTTGGTAACGCTGTTGGTCTGGTATATCTCAGCAGATCGCCTGACGCCCTATACCTCTCAAGCTCGAGTTCAAGGCTTTGTTGTGGGTGTCGCTCCTAAAGTGGCGGGGCTCATTACAGAGGTTAGCGTCGGTAATAACCAGCAGGTAGAGGCCACTGAACTTCTGTTTACCCTCGATCAGTCTGATTACCTTATTGCGGTTCAGCGCGCTGAGTCGGATTTGGAAAAGGCAAGACAACAATTGGCAGCTGGCGACGCTGGTGTTGATGCTGCTCGGGCGGGATTGGAGGCTGCGCTAGCCAATGAAATGAAAAGCCAGAAGGATTTTGAGCGTTTAAGCCGTCTCTATGAGCAAGATTCGGGCACGATCTCCCAGCGGCGATTGGAGATGTCTGAGGCCTCTCTGGTCGCAGCAACAGCCCAAGTCGTTGCGGCTCGTGCTACCATCCAGCAGGCCATTGATGCAAAAGGCGGCGATGATGACTCCAGCAACGCCTATCTGAAGTCAGCACAAAGTGCTTTAACCAAAGCTCAGCTGGACCTCAGTAATACCT
>QXYP01000005.1:906-3143 GCA_009886815.1 Halieaceae bacterium | reverse complement strand
GGCGGCGAAGTCGGGCGTGATTACCGATCTTCGTGCAGAGGTGGGCCAGTTTGCGGGCGTTGGCAAGCCGGTGATGACTTTGGTCGCGACCGATGACTTATGGATTGATGCTGCGTTTACAGAAAACAATTTAAGTGCACTCAGTGAAGGCGCTGAAGTGGAACTGCTCTTCGATGTACTCCCGGGGCGGGTTTTTTTAGGTTATGTTCGGTCAATTGGCTTAGGGATTAGCGCGTCACAAAATACCCAGCCTGGCACATTGCCTTCGGTGCAGAACAACCGGGACTGGCTACGACAGGCGCAGCGTTTTCCTGTTCAGATCGAAATCGCTGATCTGTCAGATGCCGAGGTAAGATCTGCATTACGCATTGGGGGGCAGGCATCAGTGGTGGCTTATGGTGACGCACCTTGGATACTGGAAAGCTTGGCTTGGCTGAGTATTCGAATTCGCAGCTTTCTCTCTTATGCCTATTGAATCGCGACGGACTTTCCGGCTCGCTCTGACCGTTACCGTAGCGTTAGTTTTAGCCTATGGCAGTGGTATGTCCGTGCCTTATTTCGCACCATTACTGGCATTTATTCTTACAGTGAAGCCCGCGCCGCCCATGCCTGTAGGCAAACTGCTCATTCTTGCTGTGGCACTCGCAGTGATACTGGGTATCGGTTTGTGGGTCGCACCCCTGGTGGAGCAGTATGCGCCCGTTGGGTTTTCTTTGGTGGCCTTAGGGTTGTTTGTGAGTAGTCGGTTGAGTTTGGGCGGCGATAAAGCAGCCGTTGGTACGTTACTCGCGATGGGTCTGACATTAATTTCTGCTTTAGGCGTCGTCAGTCTTGCTCTGGCACAAACTCTGGTAATGATGCTAGTGGCGGCTGTTGTTATTGCCGTTGTCAGTCAGTGGATTGTTTATCCCTTTTTTCCTGAATCGGACCTTAACCCTGAGGTATTACCCGCCGCACAAGATTCCGCTGAAGGCGTATCTGAGGATACCTCGGCACTGCGTGCGGTCGTTGTTATTATGCCCGCGTATCTATTTCTGCTGATCAATCCAACGGGTCATACACCCGTCATGATGAAATCCATTATGTTGGCTCAGTCGCCCTCTGTTATTGAAGCTCGCCAGGCCGCCATGGAATTACTGGGGGCAACGGTGCTCGGTGGCGTCCTGGCCGTATTGCTTTGGTTTGGTTTAAAGCTGTCACCGCGGTTGGATATTTTTGCACTGCTTATTTTATGGGTAATGATAGGCTTGGGACGTAAGCTCTACGTGTCCAATTCGACGCGTTTTTCTCAGCAGTTTTGGATCGATGTCTCGGTGACTATGTTTATTCTTATTGGCCCTGCGGTTGCAGATAGTGCTGCGGGTAAAGATCCCTATCAGGCCTTTCTGTTTCGTTTCGGCATGTTTTTCTTGGTTGCTGTTTATACTTGGGGGAGCATGGTGCTGCTGAACCGATTGGGTTGGCTGAGCAAGCCACATGAGGAATTACCGGTATGATGCTGTCATTGGCTATTGGTGGTGCCGCAATGATGGTTTGCTTGCTCGTGCAAGGCTTTCTATTATTTTTGGCAACACGCTACTACGTTATGCACATTGCCTGGGTAAAAAGCAGTTCTCGAGCGATGACCATGCTGTTGATCTCTCGCGTAATGCTTATGCTGGTCCTAGGGAACCTCTTACAAGGTGGCATCTGGGCGTTGCTGTTCATGAGTTTGGGCGAGTTCAGCGACTGGGATACCGCTTATTATTTTTCGTTGGTCAATTTTGCCACGCTAGGGTACGGCGATATCGTCATGTCCGATCGTTGGCGAATATTGGGGCCTATTCAAGCGATGAATGGTGTCCTGATGATAGGGGTTTCCACGGCCTCCATTACTGCGGTTGTTCACGACGCTTTTCAGCGCTCATGGCAGAAGTCCAATTTGGGACCAAAAACTACCGAGCAGGCCCAGAAAAACGACCAAATAGAGTCAGATTGACTTGAACTGAGTGGCTCGGGCAGCCGTACTCCTGCTAACTCCTTCTACAATCGAGTAAACCATGTATCTAACGTCGAAGTTCGTTGTTTTGCTAATGTTACCCGTGTTGTTTTTGTTGGGCTGTTCCCAGCCACCCATGAAACCCGTCCCGGGTACTGAGGTAGCCACTGAATCCGGGCGGGTAGTGGGTGTTACAGGCGATGAGCACGTCATCCACTGGCAGGATATTCCCTTTGCGCTGCCCCCCGCGGGCGCCCTG
>QXYP01000005.1:0-896 GCA_009886815.1 Halieaceae bacterium | reverse complement strand
CTCGGGAAAGCACGATTTGCGTTCAGCAGGCTGGTGCAATTTCGGAGACCGATGGAGACACATATGTAGGATCTGAAGACTGCTTGTACCTCGATGTTGTGGCGCCCACATCTGCTTCGGAGCAGGGGTTGCCAGTAATGTTTTGGATACACGGTGGTGGTAACACCTCTGGCACCAAAGACACCTATGATTTTTCTGCCTTCGCTCACGATCAGCAGGTTGTGGTGGTTACGGTGAATTACCGGCTGGGGCCTTTTGGTTGGCTGACGCATCCGAGTATTCAGGATGAGGCAGTAGGATTGGACAAAAGTTCTAACTTTGGTCAGCTAGACATTATTGCCGCATTGGAATGGACGCAGCGCAATATTCAAGGCTTCGGTGGAGATCCCAATAATGTCACCATCTTCGGGGAGAGTGCTGGGGGCCACAACGTTTATGCCATGTTGGTGTCGCCTTTGACCGAGGGGTTATTTCACCGCGCTATTGCGCAGTCGCCTTATACGACAAGCGTTACGCCTAGGCAGGCGTTTAACGAAAACCGTGAGTTCCCAGAGTTGGACCGTGGCAGCTGGGAGTTAGTGCAGTCACTGGGGCTGAACTCTGAAACCACATCAGTGGGTGCTCTCAGATCGATTAATGCTTACGACATTATGGCGGCCTATTACAGTCTCGATAAAGACCATTTGAGCCCGCTTTCCACGGCGGATGGCATCGTAATACCTAAAGTGGGTATAGAGCAGGCGTTGCTTGATCCCCAGTACGCGAAATCGGTTCCGGTATTGTCAGGCTCTAATCGAGATGAGGTAACCCTATGGATGGGTTTGAACCGTTATTTTGTCAACGGCGACCCGGTGCTTTTTGGTTTGCTGCCGCCACGAATGTCAATCAAAAACGAA
>QXYP01000049.1:4504-13636 GCA_009886815.1 Halieaceae bacterium | reverse complement strand
GCAGACTGACCCCAACAATACTCGCCCGCCTCATTCAAAAACTCCGGTGGCAACTCTGCCGGCGGCCGCAGCGGTTCTAGCAAATTGACGACAAATGTTCGGAAGGTTTGCTGCGCATGGCTCCCGGCATCGGCCTTTAGGCACCCTAATCGCTGCAATCCGAGCATAAGGGCAGCGTCGTCATGACGATGCCCAGCGACAATCGTGTCGCACAACGCTTGTTGAACAGGCCCATCGAGGGTCATGACCGAACCAAAGTCTAAAAGTGTCAGCTGGTCACCCTCGGCGCTAATCAGATAGTTGCCGAAGTTAGGGTCACTTTGCATGAGCCCTAGCTCAAAAACCTCGACGAAAAATAGCTCGAGCATTAAGCGCCCCAGGGCATTACGACGCGCCTGTGGTAAGGCCGCAACCTCAGCAGAGCCGGCCTGAAACCCGGGTATGTAATCCATTGTGAGCCACTGCGCGCCCGAATACCGCGGCCAAAACTTAGGCACTGCAACAGAGACACCGTCTACGCTTAGGCCCTTATGCTGTTCGATGACACGTCCCAGCTGCTCGGCTATGGCCAACTCTCTCGGGTAATCAATTTCAGCATGGATTTGATCACGCAAAGTCTCCAGCCAAGAATCGAACTCGCGGCTTATTGGAATCCAGCGCGCTAACCGCAGCATTTTTACGACAGCATCGAAGTCTTCGTTGAGCATGCTGGCCAAATCAGGATATTGCAGCTTAACCACAACAACATCGTTAGTGGCGAGCACTCGAGCTCGATGTACCTGTGCCAGAGATGCTGCGGCAATGGCATTAGGCTCAAACTCCAGCTCGCAATAGTGAGCGCCCAGGGACTCGCGCAGTAGCGGCTCGACATAACGCCAAGCGAGGGGTTGAGCCTGAGATTCAAGCTGGTGAAGGGCCGCGGTTAATGGCGCCGGTAAGAAGTGTTCACCTAACAAGGCAAACAGCTGTCCAATCTTAACGTAGCTGCCCTTGAGTTCACCTAGGCTTCGGGCAAAGCGTTGGGCTTCTCGCTCCAGCCGCTCACTATTGCCGGCTTCTTCGCCCCGAAGCTTGCGAATGGCACTATCGAACGCAAACGCCCCTCCGGCACGAGCGCCGGCGATGGACAAGCTAAGTCCGCGGCTAATAGCGCCGCGGCGGATGGGTTTATTCTTTGCCATGGCAGTCCTACGCGAGACTGCGGCCTGCAGACTACCCGGAGCAGTGATTACCCCGGGACAAAACGAGGTCAGTCAAGCAACAGGCTAGCCAAGCGCTTACGGTGGTGGATCGCATCACCAAACACCTGGTGACTCCACTGACCACGGCGAATAAACAGCGTTGAATCGCAGTCCCAGGTGAAGCCGATACCCCCATGAAACTGAACTGCCCGGTCCCCTGCGTAAGACATGGTCTGACCAGCAGATACCTTTGCCATGCGACAGGCGATTTCAGCATCATGACTCAGCGGGTCATCGCTCAACAAGGCAGCTGCGTGATAGCAAAAACTCCGGGCATCCTCGACACCACAGTAAATATCCACCGTCGGGTGCTTGAGCGCCTGGTAAGAGCCAATGAGTTTGCCAAACTGCTTGCGTGTCTTCAGATAATCGACAATGACCGCCAAACACCGTGCCGCACTGCCTGCAGCCTCAGCCGCTGTGAGCAACGCCCCAAGCAATCGATAGTCTCTAATCGCAGCCACCACAGGTTCGCCCGTGAGTACTGTTTGCGCACGCACACCCGTGAAATCAATCTGCGCCGTGCGCTTGGTCAAATCGATCAGCGTATTCACAGACACCGCGCCCGGTTCTAGATCGGCCTTGTCAACAATAGCAATCGCAGGGGCGTTGTCGCACTGACCCACGACTAGAAAAAGACTCGCCTCCTGACCGCAACCGACAAAGGTCTTGCTGCCATTCAAAACCCCGTCTTGCGCAATCGTGAGACCTAGATTTGCACCGCCCCAATCGCCTCCATCAAGAAACGCAACGGTGGCTATACGGCCTGCAGCAATTTCTTCGAGTAAAGGCTCCTGCGCAGCCCCACCGGCACGCAACAGCAGCTGGCCGGCCAAGGTTGCGTCAAGAAGCGGCGTGCCCAACAAAGCGTGACCCATAGCTTCCGCTACCGGGATAACCGCGCTAATTCCCAGACCAGCACCGCCCACGCTCTCAGGGAGTGCAATACCGGTCCAGCCCAAATCGACAATTTCGCTCCAGAGCGTAGGCTCGTAACCCTCGTCACTTTCGAGAAATTCACGAATTTTGTCAGTGGGTGCCTTGTCATTGAGAAACCCACGGGCCACGTCCATGAGCATGCTTTGCTCATCACTAAATTTAAGGGATACATTCCCAAGTACTGATGTCATCACTACGCTCCTTACTTGGGCAGACCGAGCACATGCTCGGCAATAATGTTGGCTTGTACCTGACTGGTACCGCCGCCTATGGTGGCGCCAAAGTTGGAAAAATAAGCCCGCTGCCAAAACCCACCGCGGTGCGCGTTAGGGTCTTCAACATAAAGCGCACCCTGAGCCCCTTGCATAGCAGCGCCAAATAGCTTCATGCGCCTAGACCATTCCGTACCGCGGTATTTGGAGGACAAAGGTAACCCCATGGGGAAGTCGCTGGTTAAGGCCGGAACGCCCATGCGGCGCGCTGAAAGCGACAATGCTTTCGCCTCCATGATTAGACCAACCGCCTCGTCTCGAACCGCGGGGTCGTCAAATACAGGAGCACCATCACGCTCGAACCCTCGCAAGTCATTGATCAAATCGTCGATTTCTATTGCCACCATCCAGTGTCCCGTTGCTTGACCTGCAGTCACCCCACGCTCGTATTCGAGGGTTTTCATGGCCACACCCCACCCTTTACCCTCGCCGACCATGAGTGTGTCGGCAGGAATGCGGGTATCGGTAAAAAACACCTGATTGAATCCGTATTCACCCGTCACTTTTCGGATAGGCACCGCGTCGACACCGGCGACCTTCATAGGCGAAAGGAAAAACGACAGCCCGTCGTATTTTCGCTCGGCTGTGGGATCGGTGCGTGCCAGCAGAATCATGTGATCCGCGTAGTTGCCCAGGGTCGTCCAAATCTTGGACCCATTGATCACATACTCATCGCCGTCACGTACGGCTTTGGTTTGAACCGCCCCGAGATCTGATCCGTGATCGGGCTCTGAAAAACCTTGGCACCATATTTCGTCACCAGAAAGAATGTGTTTCAGGTACTTCGATTTCTCGGCGTCTGTCCCCATTTCCAACAACAGCGGGCCAGTCCAGCCCAAGCCGATGGTGTTGAACATGATGGGGGCATTGAACCGCGCCAGCTCTCGATCTACCACGCCCTGATAGGCGGGATCAGCGCCCTGCCCACCGTATTCAGTGGGCCAATGCATGCCCAAAAACCCGGCTTCCCAAACTTTGTGCTGCCAAGCTCTGAGAAAATCGAGCTGCTGCTCTGTCCCGACCTCAAGAAAACTCAACGGCAGCAGGAATCCAGGGTCAGCTGGAACATGCTCTTTCATCCATGCCGCAACGTCGGCCTGAAATGCTTTTAGTGTTTCTTTAGACTCCGCCATGATGGCTCCTTTCGTTACAAACCGTATTGACGAGATGCCAGGTCACGCATAATTTCCTCAGACCCCCCGCCAATTGCATTGACTCTTACTTCTCGATAAATCCGCTCAGTGCGGCTACCACGCATAAACCCGAGGCCACCCAATACTTGCATCGCCTCCCTCGCACAAAACTCCATCACTTCACTGGCCTGAACTTTTAGCAAAGCAATATCGGCGGGATTGGGCTCGCCCCGCTCAATAGATTCGTTGCAGACCCGAATATAAGCCTGGGTCGCATTGAGTTTTTGTTTCATCATGGCAATTTTATGGCGAATAACTTGATGATCGCCAAGACGCTTGCCAAAGGTTCTGCGTTCTCGAGCCCAGCTTACGGCTTCCTCCATGCAGACTCTCGCAGCAGCCTCCATGTGAATCGCCATGCCCATCCGTTCGCTATTAAAGTTAGTCATAATGACGCGAAAACCCTGATTTTCCTCACCGATAAGCTGCGTTGCGGGCACCCTGACATTATCGAAGTAGAGGGTCGCCGTATCTGACGCCCACCAGCCCTGCTTTCGGTCTAGAGGCGTACGGGAAAAGCCTTCTGCATCGGTGGGTATCAAAAGCATAGAGACGCCTCCGGCACCCTCACCCCCCGTACGCACAGCGGTAGAGACATAGTTAGCTCGCATCCCGCCGGTGATGTAGGTTTTTGATCCATTAACCACATAGTCATCGCCGTCGCGTACCGCCGTGGTCTGCAGATTTGCTACATCAGACCCGCCTCCCGGCTCGGTGATTCCCAGCGAAATCCAAGATTCCCCTCGAAGTATGGGCGGGGCGATCTGATCTTTCATGGCTTGGGAGCCCCAATTGATAATTGGGGGTAAACCAATATTGTGGACCATGAGGCTAGCGTTAATGCCACCAGCACCAATACGCCCCAATTCTTCTGCGGTTATCTGTCCAAGCCAAACATCACCGGGTGTACCGCCATAGGCCTCGGGATAGCTCAGACCCAATAGACCCACCTCAGCGGCCTTAGGCCAAAGGCCAATAGGAATCTCTCCAGCCTCATCCCAATCGTCGGCATGGGGCATGATTTCAGCGTCAATAAAACGCCGCAGCTGCTCTCTCCAGGCATGATGTAAATCTGTCAGGTTGGGGTTGGGTAACCGGGCGCTGTCAAAATCGAGGCTCATAAGGGCTGATTTCTCATTCTCAAGGTGTCTTTGCTGGGGTTTATGGTTTTTTTGAATTCTGAGTAGGTTTTTATACCACGGGTTCACGCCGGTGTAACCCAAGGCCTAGACAAGCGTACAATATGCCACCTCAGGCATCCGCGGTGCGCCATAAACCGTATGCCACGTAGAGATAATGACCAGGACAAATGATGAGTTACCGCGGCACGACCGACTATGATCATGGCACGCCTCCATTAACCGGGGTATTGGTCACCAATCTGGGGACGCCGCAAGCGCCCACAGCAAAAGCGTTGCGCCCTTACCTCAAGCAATTTCTGAGCGACCCTCGCGTCGTAGAAGTACCTCGGCTGATTTGGTGGCTCATTTTGAACGGGATTATTTTAAATACCCGTCCAAAAAGATCGGCCGAAGCCTACAGCGAAGTTTGGACCGACCGTGGCTCGCCGCTGCTGTACCACCTCATGGATCAAGTCAGCGGTATTGAAGAGCGCCTAAAAAGCCGCGTTGGCGAGCATATGATGGTGCGCGGTGCCATGCGCTATGGCAATCCGTCGATCCCCGATGTCCTACAAGACCTTTTCAGTGCCGGTATTCAACGGTTAATCGTACTGCCCCTCTACCCGCAATATGCGGGACCTACAACGGGCTCAACCTTTGACGAAATAGCAGCCGACTTTGTGACCCGCCGGTGGCTGCCCAATTTCCGGTTTATCGCCAACTACTGCGACGACCCCGGGTACATTGCAGCCGTGGCCACGTCTATTCGTAAGCACTGGGAGCAGCATGGGCGCGCCGACAAATTGATATTCAGCTACCACGGTAGCCCGCAGCGCTACCTATTAAATGGTGATCCCTACCACTGTCAGTGCCATAAAACGACACGGCTCGTTGCAGAAGCGCTAGATTTGAACCCCAATGATTATTTATCGACCTTTCAGTCGCGCTTTGGTCGCGAGGAATGGTTGAAACCCTACACCGACGAAACGCTAAAATCTCTCCCCGAGGCTGGCGTGAAGTCACTACAAATTATTTGTCCGGGGTTTTCTGCCGACTGTCTTGAAACCATTGAAGAAATTGGCATGGAAAATCGCGACTATTTTCTTGAGGCCGGCGGCACACGCTATGAATACATTCCGTGTCTTAACGCCAGCACAGATCACCTTGATGCTCTGACTGACCGGATTCAAAGAGAGTTAATGGGCTGGGAAAAGCCCGCCTACGATGCTCAAAAAACCCACTCAGAGGCCCTCGCCCTCGAGGCCAAGAGTTAAAGCACCCTGTAGGTCTAAAGATGTAGGTCAGAAAATTTGGGTCACAGGATGTGCGCGGGCTCTACCACGCCAATGCCCCACGCTAGGACAATACCCAGTACAAAAAGTACGGTTAGCTTCATTCGGTCGTGACTATGAAACTGAATTTCTGGTAACAAATCGCCCAAAGCAATACAGATAAAAGCGCCCGCTGAAAAAGCCAGCGCCGCTGCTAGCGTTTTACCGTCTGAGGGTGACAGCTCGACGAAGTACCAAAAGATCACCGCCGCAGCCGGGCACAACAGGGAAAAAATAAGATTAATCCAATGTCTGCGTCTCGGTGATTGACCCGATGCCGCCAGAACGGTCTCAATGGACAAGGCATCTAGGGGTTTGTGCAAAAATATTGCCAGAAATACACCCAGCCCTAAAATCCCAGCATCGGACCCGGTCCCCGCCCGCATTACCGCACCCAAAGCAACCCCATCGACTAGGGTATGAATTCCCAGTCCCAGTAATAGTCCCATCCAAGTAAAGGGCCCTCCGGGAGGCAGTGAATGACTGTGGTCGTGAGCGTGGCCGTGACTATGTGCGTTGGCCCCGCCCTCAGCACAGTTCGCATGCGCTTCATCAAAGTCGTGCTGATGGAAGTGAAACAACCGCAGCAGCACCAGCATAAAAACCAGACCCGCCATGACCCAGGCCATAGCAAAATCAATGCTCGCCGTTTTGGCCAGCGCCGCGTGGGGAATAAGATGAAAAAAAGCCACACCTAACATCAAGCCCGCCACCAGACTCATCACCAGCTGGGTTCGCGTGTGGGTCATATGAAAACGGCGGGGTAGCCAGCCGCCCAACATACTCACAGCGAAAATAGCGGGTAAGTAGATCAATAATAGTATCGCCGCCGCGCTCATGAACTCACCATATTGTCGCGATGAATGATTTCAGCATCGCCACCATAGCCGAGAATGGCAGGGATCTCTTTGGACGACTTACCCTGCAATTTAAGCGCCTCTTCAGCACTGTAGTTAACCAGCCCCCGGGCAATTTGACGCCCATCGCTGTCCACGCATGCGACGAGATCACCGCGCACAAAATCCCCCTCAACGGCGACTACGCCGATGGGAAGCAGCGACTTATCACCTGCGGCCACGACAGCAGCCGCACCCGCATCGAGAACCAACCGGCCTTGAATGTGGAGCAAACTGGCGAGCCATTGTTTTCGTGCACTTTGTGGACGACGCCGGGTACTGAGCAGCGTTCCCAACTTGTCTCCGGCGGCCACTTTGGGAATAACCTCGGGGACGCGGCCGTTGGCAATAACCGTTACCGCCCCTGATCGTGCAGCTAACCTCGCGGCATTGAGCTTGGTCACCATGCCGCCGCGCCCAAATTGGCCACCTTCACCGACCATGTCATCGAGGCTAGCGTCATCAACCTCGGCAGCCGAAATCACGGCAGCGTCTGGATTTTCTCGGGGGTTGGCGTCACACAAGCCGTCCTGATCGGTCAATACCAGCAACACATCAGCATCGATTAAGTTTGCTACCAGTGCTGCCAGGGTATCGTTGTCACCGAAGCGAATTTCATCGGTCACCACCGAGTCGTTTTCATTAACGACCGGGATAACACCTAAATCAATGAGGCGAGCCAGTGTCCCCCGCGCATTCAGGTAACGATCTCTGGCTAGAATGTCGGCATGACTTAACAGCACTAAAGCCGTGGTAATACCTTGAGGGGCCAGTGCCTCCTCGTAACTGCGAATTAGCGCTGACTGACCAACAGCCGCAGCCGCCTGCAGAGAATGCAGGTCCTCAGGGCGATTCTCGAAGCCCAGCCTGACGCCCCCAGCCGCGACGGCGCCGCTGGACACCAACACCACCTCACAGCCCCGCTCGCGCAACGTCACCAACTGCTGAACCAAACCGTGAATGACACCTTGGTCGAGGCGTCGCCCCTCAGCGGTCAGTAAGGCGCTACCCACTTTGACAACCCAACGGCGCGCTGTCTGCAATACCTGTCGATCATCTGGCGTCAAAGGCGGTACTCCACGGCCACCCCATCGTCACCATCGTCATCGTCATCATCTTCAACTTGCTCAATATTTTGGTCGCGACTCTCCTTCCTTTTCGCACTGCGCAGCGCTTCGATACGCTCTCGGGCTTCCTGCTGCATTCTTGTTTGAGCGTCTCTCTCCGCTTCCATTGCCCCTTCATCATCGGCAAGGCTCTCGTTGAGGGCTTCGATATAAGTCATCAGGTCGCCACTGAGTCTCTTTGTGCCATCACGGCTCAAGGCAGAGATCTCATAAACAGGGCCCGTCCAGTTTAAAGCCGCCATAACAGCAGCTTTTCGCTCGGCGAGCAGCGTCTCATCGATTAAATCAACTTTGTTGAGAATCAGCCAGCGAGGGCGTGATGCCAAGGTAGGGCTGAATCGCTCCAGTTCGCGAACAATACTCAGCGCTGCCTCTGAGGGGTCTGTTTCGTCGAGAGGCGCAATATCAACGAGGTGTAATAAGATTCGATTTCTTGTGAGGTGCTTGAGAAAGCGGATACCGAGACCAGCCCCCTCGGATGCGCCCTCGATAAGACCGGGAATGTCTGCCACAACGAAAGAGCGGTAGCTGTCTACTTTGACCACGCCCAAGCTGGGTATCAGTGTTGTAAACGGATAATCTGCAACTTTGGGGGTAGCCGCCGACACCGCACGAATCAGGGTAGATTTCCCGGCATTGGGCAGGCCTAGTAAACCCACATCGGCGAGCACTTTGAGCTCGAGTTTTAGACGGCGATTTTCCCCGGCTGACCCTGGAGAGGATTGTCGGGGCGAGCGATTTACACTGGATTTGAAGCGGGTGTTCCCCAAGCCATGAAAGCCCCCCTGAGCGACCAGCAGCTCCTGCCCCGCCTCTCGAATATCGCCCAACACTTCTCCGGTATCTTCATCGAGTATGGTGGTGCCAATGGGCACGGGCAGCGTTAGATCTTCGCCCGCTTTGCCAGTGCAGTTGCGGCCTTTACCCGAACTGCCCGCCTCTGCCCGAAATTTTCGGGTGTAGCGGTAATCGATCATCGTATTGAGGGATGCGTCCCCCAGTAAAATCACGC
>QXYP01000049.1:0-4494 GCA_009886815.1 Halieaceae bacterium | reverse complement strand
TTTTCGCGTCGGAAACTGACACAGCCACCGCCGCCGTTTCCGGCAAAGACTTCGATGGTTGCTTCGTCGACAAATTTCATGATTCATCCCTCCGGGATGTTCACTACCGCAAGCTTTTGCAGCAGCCTAAAACAAAAAAGCCCCGTCAGCTGACGAGGCTTTCTGTCACCATGTGGTCGTGTTACCTAAGCGCTAACGACCCGAACCTGCTTACGGTTGCGGGGACCACCGACATAAAACTCGACCTTGCCAGCAGACGTTGCAAATAGGGTGTGATCTTTACCCACTCGAACGTTGTCGCCGGCATGAAATTTTGTGCCGCGCTGGCGTACAATAATTCCGCCTGCCGGGATCGCTTGACCACCAAACACCTTGACGCCCAAACGTTTACTTTCTGAATCTCGTCCGTTGCGGGTACTACCACCTGCTTTTTTGTGTGCCATGGAAGCCTCCTATTAGCCCGTAATGCCCGTAATCTTGACCTCAGTGAACCACTGTCGGTGTCCGGTTTCGTTGCGATAGTGCTTGCGTCGGTTGAACTTCACAATGCGAATCTTTGCGTGGCGACCGTGAGAAACCACCTCAGCCGTCACTTTGCTACCCTCAACCAGAGGTGCGCCAATCTTAACGTCAGCGCCCGCGCCTACCATGAACACGCGATCAAACTCGATCGTGTCACCGGTAGCGACTTCAAGCTTTTCGAGCTTGAGCACTTCACCCTCTTCAACACGATGCTGCTTGCCACCGCTCTCAATCACTGCATACATGGAACTGTTCCTCGTAGTTAGCCGGCTCGCAGAATGATTAGCCGCCGTATCATCGGCGGGGCAGAGCGTCGGCACCAGATGAGCTCGGAACCCTTAGGGTTTTCGGACTCGGGCGCGGATTTTAGGGGAGGAAGCCGCGAACTTCAAGTGTGTTTATTACGTGTCTCTAGTTTACCACCCTGATTGTGTCCAGCATGGCGTAGAACCCAGCAAGCCCTTATAATCCGTTGGCCCAAGGAGAGCCCTCTTGATTACATCGATACGTGCCTGCGTTGCGGACGAGTTCCAGCAGGTCAATGAACTCATTATTGAACAGTTAAAGTCAGACGTTGCCATGGTGGAAAACGTCGGTCATTACATTGTTGACGCAGGGGGCAAGCGCCTGCGACCGCTGTTAGCGCTCCTGGCAGCGAGTGCTCAGGGCGGCGTTGACGTGGCGGACATCAAATTTGCGGCTGTTGTGGAGTTCATTCATACCGCTACTTTGCTGCACGATGACGTTGTAGACCTGTCGAGCTTGCGTCGAGGTAGGGCCACGGCCAACGCAGAGTTTGGCAACGCGCCCAGTGTGCTTGTGGGGGACTTTATCTACACCCGTGCCTTTCAGCTCATGGTGAACCTGGGTGATCTCACGCTCTTGCAAAGTATGGCTGACACCACCAATACCATCGCAGCGGGAGAAGTGCTTCAGCTGATGCGTGCGGGCGACCCTTCAGTCACCGAGACCCAGTACTTGGAAGTGATTGACCGCAAGACCGCCGCCCTGTTTGCGGCTGCCTGTCGAGGCAGCGCCATTTTAAAAGGGCGTACGGCGTTGCAGCAGGATCAAATGTCAGCCTTCGGCCGGCATCTTGGCATTGCCTTTCAGATGATTGATGACGTTCTCGACTACACCGGCGATCCTGAGGTCACTGGCAAACAAGTGGGTGACGATTTAAATGAAGGCAAGCCGACGCTTCCCTTGATTCATACGATGGCATCGGGCAGCGCCGACGACGCCGCGATTGTCCGCGATGCACTGTCCCAGAAGAACAGCGACAACCTGACCGGGGTTATTGCCGCCGTGCGCCGTTCAGGCGGTATCGATTACACCCGTGAGCAAGCAGTACTCCACCAACAATCGGCGCTCGCCGCTTTAGAGGGGCTAGCAGAGTCTGCCGCCTTAGAGGCCCTCCATGGGCTAGCAGATATGGCCATACACCGCGAGCGCTAGCGCGCCTGCTTAGCGGTCCAAAAACGTCAATAGCTCTTCGGTACGGGCTTCCATTAAGGAACGGTTGCCCCGGCTTTCCACGTTTAGCCGAACCACCGGCTCGGTATTGGACATGCGCAAGTTAAAGCGCCAATCACTGTTTTCTACGCTCAAGCCATCAAGATGTTCAACGCGTAAAGCGCTAGGACCATAATGCGCTTCAACGGCCGCCAGTAGCGCACCGGGATCTTCTACGCGACGGTTGATCTCGCCTGAGCAAGGGAATGCCGCCTCTCGGGCCGCCACCAGGTCGGCAAGGGATTGCTGTTTTTCCGACATGAGGCCCGCCACCAACAGCCACGGGATCATGCCACTATCGCAATAGGCGAAGTCTCTGAAATAATGGTGGGCACTCATTTCGCCGCCGTAAATGGCATCTACCTCGCGCATACGCTCTTTAATAAACGCGTGACCCGTTTTACTGGCGACAGCGTTACCTCCAGCGGCGGTAACAATGGCCTGAGTATTCCAGGTCAGCCTGGGGTCGTGCACCACGCGCTGGGGGCCCTGCTGGGCCAGAAATGCCTCGGCCAATAACCCCACAATATAATAGCCCTCGACGAATTCCCCCGACGCGGTAAAGAAGAAGCAGCGATCAAAATCACCGTCCCAAGCGATACCGAGATCGGCGTTTTCTGATCTGACGACGCTCGCGGTAGATTCCCGATTTTCCTCGAGGAGCGGGTTGGGAACGCCGTTAGGAAAGTGACCATTAGCGTCGTGGTGCACTTTACTAAAAGTAAAAGGCAATGCAGGCTCTAGGGCATCAATCACACGGCCCGCGCCACCGTTACCCGCGTTACAAACAACGCTTAGGGGTGACAGTTTGGCGATATCGACATAGCTCAGCAAATGTTGAATGTAAGGCGATAGCGTCGACGTGGCCTCATAGCTGCCTTTGCTGCTGGAATCACGACCCCGACGCTGTTCCGTAAGGTGGCGAATTTCAGCAAGACCCGAATCACCGGAAATGGGCTTGGAGCCTTCCCGAACAAACTTCATTCCGTTGTAGTCTTTGGGGTTGTGACTTGCCGTCACAACAATGCCTCCGCCAACCCCTAGGTGGGCCGTAGCAAAATAAATTTCCTCGGTGCCACAAAGACCAATATCGACAACATTGACGCCAGAATCCCGCAGGCCGTCGATCAACGCGCCCTTAATAGACTCACTGGTGAGGCGAATGTCGTGACCCACCACAACACTCCCAGGGTCGATAACTTCTGCATAGGCGCGGCCTATTCGGTGCGCGACGTCTTCGTTAATCTCATCGGGAACCCGCCCACGTACATCGTAGGCTTTAAAACACGGTAAAGAATCTGACATAGCAGTTATGGCCTGTAAATATTGTCATAAACGTGGTTCGTGGCCTCAACGAAGCCGGCTACGCTCCCGCAATCAAAGCGCTTCCCCTCAAACTTATAAGCGATCACGCCGCCTTCATTCGCCTGCTGCTGCAGTGCGTCGGTTATCTGGATCTCTCCCGAGGCGCCAGGGGCCGTACCGCGAATAATGTCAAAAATATCCGGCGTGAGAATGTAGCGCCCGATGATCGCCAAATTAGACGGTGCTTCAGCGGCACTGGGTTTTTCAACCATGTGATTAACCCGGTATAGGCCCTCTCGCAGTTCCTCGCCCGCAATCACCCCGTATTTGTGAATCTCTTCGTCAGGCACTTCCTGAACCGCCACAATGGAGCAACCAAATTCTTCAAAAAGCCGCGCCATTTGAGCCAGCACACCCAAGCCGCCACTGTTCAGACACAAGTCATCTGAAAGCACCATGCCAAAGGGTTCGGGCCCAATGAGGGGCTCACCGGTTAGTACCGCGTGTCCCAGACCCAACATTTCTCGTTGGCGCACCATGGTGAAGACACCCTGATCAATCACATCACGAATGCTGCCTAGCAGTGATTCCTTACTGCTGCCCGCAATTTGGTGCTCGAGTTCGTAACTAATATCAAAGTGATCAGCAATCGCGCGCTTACCCCGACCAGTGACCAAGGCACAGTTGGTCATTCCCGCCTCAATCGCCTCCTCTACCCCGTACTGCACCAGGGGTTTATTGACAACGGGCAACATTTCCTTGGGCATACTTTTCGTCGCGGGTAAAAAGCGCGTGCCGTAGCCCGCCACCGGAAATAAGCATTTTCGTATCATCACTACCTCGTAAGCCTAACGCCCGTAAACATCTTCAAATCTCACAATATCGTCTTCCCCCAGGTAGGAGCCCGACTGAACCTCGATGAGCTCCAGTGCAGTTTTGCCCGGATTGGCCAAACGGTGCACCGTACCCAGAGGAATATACGTCGATTGATCCTCGGTAAGGCTAAACACGTCCTCACCCCGGGTCACCTCTGCCGTGCCCTTCACCACAACCCAATGTTCGGCACGGTGAAAATGCTTTTGCAGCGACAAGGTTTGCCCAGGTTGCACGATGATACGCTTAACCTGGAAACCCTCAGCCGCAGCCAATGAC
>QXYP01000048.1 GCA_009886815.1 Halieaceae bacterium | reverse complement strand
TGTCAGTGCCATTGACGGTATCTGCGCGGGTGCTGGAGCCATCATCGCTATGGCAAGTGATCTGCGCTACGCAGGCCCATCAGCAAAGGTCGCCTTTTTGTTTAACCGGGTGGGCTTAGCCGGGTGTGATATGGGCGCTTGCTCGATACTACCGCGCATTATTGGTCAGGGGCGTGCCAGCGAACTGCTCTACTTTGGCCGGGCGATGAACGCCGAAGAAGGTGAGCGCTGGGGGTTTTTTAATGGCCTCAGCGATACGCCCGAGGTGGATGCTCAAAATGCGGCTCAGCGGATTACCGCAGGTCCAACCTTTGCCAATGGCATCACGAAAACCCAGTTACACCAGCAGTGGAATATGTCGGTAGATCAATCGATTGAATGTGAGGCCCAAGCCCAAGCGATTTGCATGCAAACTGAAGATTTCAAACGGGCCTATCGCGCCTTCATCAGTAAGGAAAAGCCTGTATTCTCGGGTGATTAAACAAACCCAAACGGCTCAAGGAAAAGAATATGAGTGAGACAAGTTACCTCAGCTGGCCTTTTTTTGAGGAACATCATCGGACACTTGCCAGCACCTTAGACGCCTGGGCTGAGGAGCACATGGAATCCCTCACCGCCAACGAACATGAAGATCTTGACGGTACCTGCGTGGCACTTGTGCGTGCCTTGGGTGATGCCGGATTTACCGGCTATGCCGTGCCAGCCAGTGGCGGCGGAAACCACGAAAAGCTCGATGTTCGAACCCTTTGTATTATTCGAGAAACCTTGGCGCGCCATAGTGCCCTCGCCGATTTTGCCTTCGCAATGCAGGGGCTAGGAAGCGGGCCAATCTCACTGTTCGGGTCTGAACAACAGCAGACCAACTACCTCAATGCCGTAGCCCAGGGTGAAAAGATCAGCGCTTTCTCTTTGTCCGAACCCAATGCCGGCTCCGATGTAGCCGCCATGTCCTGTGCGGCAGAGCGCGATGGCGATGAATGGGTTTTGAACGGCACTAAGACGTGGATTTCTAATGCCGGCATTGCAGATTTCTACACCGTTTTTGCCCGCTCCAGTGACGCCGGGGGGGCGAAAGGCATTAGCTGTTTTATTGTTGAAGCAGGAACACCGGGCTTTGAAGTCACTGAACGCATTGACTTAGTAGCCCCCCACCCCCTGGGCACACTGCAATTTTCGGACTGCCGCATTCCCGCGGAAAACTTGGTGGGAGAGGAAGGTAGAGGGTTTGGAATTGCCATGGCGACTCTGGACGTATTCCGCTCAACGGTGGCCGCAGCAGCGCTGGGCATGGCGCGTCGCGCCCTTGATGAAACCCTAGACTACACGGCAGACCGCGACATCTTCGGCGGCAAACTAGGAGACCTGCAGCTGGTGCAAGCGAAAATTGGCGAAATGGCCTTGGGCGTGGACGCCAGCGCCTTGCTGGTGTACAGGGCAGCCTGGACGAAAGACTGTGCCGCAGAGCGTGTCACTCGAGAAGCGGCCATGGCTAAATACCATGCCACAGAGACCGCCCAGCAAGTCATCGATGCTGCTGTGCAACTGCATGGCGGTAAAGGGGTCACTAAGGGCTACATCGTAGAGTCACTGTATCGTGATATTCGGGCCCTGCGTATCTATGAAGGCGCAAGCGAAGTTCAGACAACAATTATTGCCCGCCAAACGATCAACAATCACGAACTAAAGCAGGCCTAAAATCATTAACTAAACTCGGCTGTCTTAAAGGGGCCTTTTTAGATACTGATTAGCAGCGTCTTGTAAGACCCCGATTCGCGGTATGCTTATAGCCATCAAAACCCGTGTCGGTTAAGTTCAAAAATGTGACTAATGTCATTGTGATATGGCGGACACTCAAGCGTCACTGACGCACTGCACAGCCAAAAGGCTTTTGAGAAATTCTGCGATGAATCTAAATGACTGTCATAATTTTTCGGATTTTCGTCGACTGGCAAAGAAGCGCCTACCCGGCCCTATCTTTCACTACATTGATGGCGCCGCCGACGACGAGCTGACTTATCGAAGAAATACGGCCGCTTACGAGGACGTGGACTTAGTGCCTAATGTGCTTCGTGGCGCTGTCGACATTGATACTTCGGTCGAGGTTATGGGGCAAAAACTCGCGATGCCGCTGTACTGCGCACCCACTGCGCTGCAACGCCTATTTCACCATGAAGGCGAGCGCGCTGTTGCCAAAGCAGCAACCAACTTCGGCACGATGTTTGGCGTGTCATCTCTGGCAACCGTTACCGTAGAAGACATTGCAGAACTCGCGCCGGGGCCCAAACTTTTCCAGTTTTACTTTCACAAAGATCGAGGTCTGAATAACGCGCTGCTCGAGCGGGCAAGAGCCGCCAAGTTTAATGTTATGGCCCTTACCGTCGATACGATAACCGGAGGCAACCGCGAACGCGATCTACGCACCGGATTTACCTCGCCACCGAAACTGAACTTATCCTCAATGTGGAGCTTCGCTACCCACCCGGCCTGGGCCTGGAATTTTTTCACAGGTGACAAATTTGATATGCCGCATCTTTCAGGGCACATCAATGAAGGGACTAACGTCGCGGTCTCTGTAGGTGACTATTTTTCCACCATGCTAGATCCGACCATGAGCTGGGATGACGCAGAGAAACTCTGTGCCCAGTGGAACGGGCAGTTTGCCCTGAAGGGCATTATGAGCGTTGAAGACGCTGAGCGTGCCGTTGATATAGGCTGCACGGGCATTATGGTGTCCAATCACGGTGGGCGACAGCTCGATGGCTCAAGAGCGCCCTTTGATCAACTTGAAGAAATCTGTGATGCCGTCGGCGATAAAATCGATGTGATTTGTGAAGGCGGCGTCCAGCGCGGCACCCATGTGCTTAAAGCACTATCTGTGGGTGCCAAAGCAGTTTCTGGTGGCAGGCTTTACCTGTACGCACTGGCCGCAGCCGGTCAGGCGGGTGTGGAACGTGCATTAGGCAATTTTAAAACTGAGATAGAGCGCGACATGCGCCTAATGGGCGTACAACGCATCGATGAGCTAGGACGAGGCAACTTACGCAGGCGCAGCGGTAAAAGCCTCTAAGCGCTTCTATGGGGCCCCACAGAGCCCCTAAACCTTAAACCCACATCTTACCGTTTGAATCCATCACTTGATGGCGTCAGCAACCTGCCAAGCGGGACGGCTTTCCAGGCGATCGATGTAGGCGTTCAGTGCAACAAGTTCCTCGCCCACGCAACCCAGCCGTCGACTCATGATGCAAGCATGCCCCAGCATAATATCGGCACCCGAGAAGTCACCAATGAGATATTCCTTATCGGATAACGCCTCTTCCAACGGTAACAGCGCACGGGATAGTAACTTTTGCGCTTGTCCTAGCACCACAGGATCACGCCGATCCGGTGGCAGCAACAGCGTATGAACAACAATAGTATTCATCGACGGCATGACCATGCCCTCGCAGTAATGAAACCATTGGAGGTATTTACCAAACCGTGGATCAGTTGCGACGGGTTTAAGCCCGCCGTTTTTGTGGCACTCAAGAATGTAATCAACAATGGCCCCGCTTTCCCATATCTGCTGTTCATCATCTTCAAGCACAGGAATACGCCCCAAAGGGTGTCGCTGCCGGTGGGCATCTGACTTCAAGTCCTCCGGATGGAAACGCATGGCGTTGAGTTCGTAGGGCAGATCAAGCTCGGCAAAAAGCCAAGCCACACGGACCGCCCGTGAATTCGGTGCAAAGTGAAGTGTAAGCATTTGACTCTCCAGTTTCTCGTGGGCTCTAACGTCATGTTAACCAGCGAGCAAACCCTAGCTAGACATTTGCTGCATGGCAAATAAAAAATGGGGTCAGCGCCACCTCATACCCACCGAACCAACGCCACCATCAAATTTCTCAGATAGCTTTTGTTGTATTTATTAGAACAGGCAGGCAGCGTTTCCTAGCGCATCGGAACGTGCCAGCGTTAATCGCCGATCGCCAACACAATTTTACCGCGAGTGTGTCCACGTTCTGAGCGCTGGTGCGCCTCCACAGCCGCAGCAAGTGGCAGGACCTCAACAGGCGGTGGCGGCAAAACTCCTGAGGCATAGAGAGTCGCCAATTCAGCGAGCATGGCACCGTCAGGCCTATGGTGCAGGAACTGGGTGCGAATTCCCCTGGCCTCAATCTCAGCCATCGCTGGGGGTTCGTTATTCATAAATACGACCGTACCGCCAGCTTTAGCCAAACCAATGGCCGTTTCGGCAACACCATCACCCAAGAGCGTTTCAAGTATCAAATCTAAACCCTGGGGCTCTAAATCGCGCAAAACCTGCGCATAATCCTGGCCAGTGTAATCAATCACAACATCGGCCCCTCGATCACTGACATAGTCGGCGCTGGCACTACTGCAGGTTGCATAAACACGCGCCCCTAGGTGCTTCGCCATGGGAATAGCCACACTTCCCACTCCCCCGGCACCAGCCTGTATCAACGCTGATTGGCCCTGCGTCAACCCACCGTATTCATGAAGTGATTGCCAGGCCGTGAGGCTGACCAGCGGTAAAGCTGCAGCCTGAAACATATCGAAACCCGCTGGGACTCTCGCAATCGATGCTGCGTCAACGGGAACATATTCGGCATACGTTCCGTGCTGAATAGACCAAGTAAAGGCCAAACCCATGACATGCTCACCGACTTCCCAGTCCGCGGCTACAGCTGACCCCAAAGCCACAATCTCACCGGCAAAATCCCACCCAGGCACTACCGGAAAAGTGCGAGAAATATATTCCTGTAATTCACCGCTGCGTAATCTGCGATCAATGGGATTCACTCCTGCCGCTGCAACACGAACGAGCACTTGCTCTGGGCCCGGCTCAGGTGTGGGGAGATCGCCCACCTCAAGGACCTCCGCCGAACCATGCTGTTGGTAAAAAACGGCTTTCATATCAGTGCACTCCAGAAACTTTGTTAAGCACCCAGACCAGTGGGGTCTGTAGCCGAGCCTGTTTATGTAGCGGCTCGCGCAACTTTGGTGCATGTTTAAAGACCGAAAATATCAATAACAGCTGCCGCCAAGCCTGACAATAAAAAGTCGCAAATCCCCAAGCTTTTTCGACAATCCCCTAATGGCTAATCATCCCCATGACACGGACAACTGGGGCACTGGGTTGGCAAAAATGCAAAACACAAATATCTCAATAAGGCCGCCCGTTGATAACGACTTTGCCGTCAGACTGGCTGTAGCATTTTAGTAAAGACCAACATCACCCGCTTAAGACCGCTGAAATACGCAATGTTCCTGCATTCTCGACGGGATCTTGCTGGGACCTCAAGCTGAGTGACTTCAGGTTACAATAGCGCCAGGGGCAGACGCTGACGATACCGCCCTCTACCGAATTTTTAGATTGGGAAGCTCCTAGATCATGCCAGAAGCACGAACCGTTCAAAGCCCCACCATTGCGCTGGATGAGCAGAGCATTATTGAATTTGCGCAACTGTTTGATCCCCAGCCCTATCACCTAGACCGCGAGGCCGCCGACGCCTCAATTTTTGGCGGACTTTGTGCCAGCGGCTGGCAAATAGGAGCACTGGCTTCGCGGCTCACTGGTGAAGCACTTATTGACGCGGGAGTTCCCTACGTCACCACCACCGGGGTCAACCAACTGCGCTGGCTGCGCCCTACCTTCGTCGATGATCAATTGGTCGCACAGGTCTCATTTGGCGACGCCTTGCCAGGCAGCCCTGTGCCTGAGTGTGGCTCCCTCGATGTGGTAGTCATGCTAAAAGATGCGAAAGACCAGCCGGTAGC
>QXYP01000047.1 GCA_009886815.1 Halieaceae bacterium | reverse complement strand
CTTGAGTGCGCTTTGTGAACCTAGGCCGGGTGGTACTGACCCGAGAGTTCAGTCACCGCGTCTACCATTGCAGATACATGGTCAGGGTTGACGCCAGGGGTAATGCCATGACCCAGGTTAAAGATATGGCCCGTACCCTCGCCATAGCTCTCTAACACGCTCGCCACCTCACTGCGGATACGCTCGGGTGAGGCAAACAGCATAGAGGGGTCCATATTACCCTGCAGGGCAACCTTATCTCCTATGCGCTGGCGAGCCTCACCAATATTGGTTGTCCAATCAAGCCCTACGGCATCGGCACCGCACTCGGCGATGGCCTCTAACCACTGACCACCACCCTTGGTAAAGACAATAACGGGGACACGCCGGCCATCGGCCTCCCTAGGCAGCTGCTCAATAATTCGCGTCATATATTGCAGCGAAAACTCGCGATAAGCCCCATGACTCAGGGCGCCGCCCCAAGTATCAAAGATTTGCAGCGCTTGAGCGCCGTGCTCGACCTGTGCCGACAAATACATGGCAACAGCATCTGCGAGTTTTTCCAAAAGCACGTGCATTATCGCAGGGTCATTAAACGCGAGAGATTTTACCTTCGCAAAATCTTTGGAAGAGCCGCCCTCAACCATGTAAGTGGCCAGCGTCCAGGGACTACCCGAAAAGCCTATTAGCGGCACCTCACCCTTAAGCTCTCGGCGTATCAGCGCCACAGCATCCATGACATAACCCAGTTCAGAAACCGCACGACTGGGCTCCAGCGCTTCAATATCGGCAGCACCTTGAAGAGGTCGCTCAAAACCCGGGCCCTCACCTTCAGCAAAATATAGTCCCAAACCCATGGCGTCGGGAATGGTTAAAATATCGGAAAACAGAATGGCTGCATCCATAGCGTAGCGTCGCAGCGGCTGCATCGTGACCTCACAGGCCAGCTCGGGATTACTGCACAAGCTCATAAAGCTTCCAGCCTGCTGCCGAATTTCTCGATACTCAGGCAAGTAACGTCCCGCCTGTCGCATCATCCATAGAGGGGTTCTATCAACCGGCTCACGCAAAAGCGCTCGAAGAAACCGATCATTTTTCAGGTCTGACATAGATTAAACGCCCAAGTAGTCGAGAATTCCCTCAGCAGCCTGACGTCCTTCCCAAATCGCCGTGACCACTAAGTCTGAGCCGCGAACCATATCACCTCCGGCGAAAATTTTCGGGTTCGCAGTTTGAAATTTAAAGACCTGTTCTTCAGGGGCGACAACGGCATCCCAATCGTTAACGGCTACGCCCTGCCCCTCGAACCAATCGGCAGGGTTAGGTTGAAAGCCAAAGGCCATAATAATTGCGTCGGCCTGAATGACCGTGTCACTGCCCGCGACACTCTCGGGGCGTCGGCGCCCGTCAGCATCGGGTTCCCCCAAACGGGTCTCCACAACCTTAATGCCAATAGCCTCGCCAAAGTACTCCATAACTTCGACCGGCTGGCGGTTGAACAAAAATTCAACGCCTTCTTCTTTGGCGTTTTGTACTTCCCGTCGTGACCCCGGCATATTGACCTCATCCCGACGGTACACACAGTAAACTTTGTCGGCTTGCTGACGCACTGCGGTGCGTACGCAATCCATAGCGGTATCACCGCCCCCAAGAACCACAACAGTTTTATCAAACAAATCGATAAATTTATTGGGGTCCTGGGGATAACCCATTTTTTCATTGACGTTGCCAATGAGATAGTCGAGGGCTTTGTGGACTCCCGGCAAGTCTTCTCCGGGAAACTTCCCTTCCATCGCTTTGTAGGTGCCCATACCCAGAAAAACGGCGTCGTGCTCTGCCATCAAGGTATCAATTTCAACGTCAACGCCAATTTCCGTATTAAGCCTAAATTCAATGCCCATGCCTTCAAAAACTTCTCTACGGCGCTGCATAACTTGCTTTTCAAGTTTGAATTGCGGGATACCAAAGGTCAGTAAACCACCAATTTCCGGATAGAGATCGTAAACCACTGCTTGCACACCGTTCCGGGCCAAAATGTCAGCGCAGCCTAATCCCGCTGGACCGGCACCAATAATCGCAACCGATTTACCGGTCGGTATGACATCTGACAAATCGGGGCGCCAACCCATGGCGAGAGCGGTATCCGTGATGTACTTCTCTGCATTGCCAATAGTCACTGCTCCAAAACCTTCATTGAGCGTGCAAGCACCCTCGCAAAGACGATCCTGGGGACAGACTCGGCCACAAACCTCGGGCAGCGTATTGGTTTGATGACTTAATTCTGCCGCCTCAAATAAATTGCCGTCGGAGAGCAGCTTTAACCAATCAGGGATAAAGTTGTGTACCGGGCATTTCCATTCGCAATAAGGGTTGCCGCAGGATAGGCAGCGGTGGGATTGTTCAGCGGCCTCACCGGCATCGGAAGCATCATAAATTTCTACAAAAGCCTCCGTGCGCGTCTCCATATCCTTCTTGGGTGGATCCTCACGCCGGACATCGAGAAACTGGAAATTGTTGGCAAGTCGATTACTCATAACGCTCTCCCTTAATCCGTATCTCGTAAACGCGATAACAGTTTTTCAAAATCAGCAGCCTTAGGTGTCACGAGCCAGAATTTGCCCACATAGTCTTCAAAATTATCGAGTATATGTTGACCCCAATCTGACTGAGTTTCAGCCACAAACTCACGTATGTTGTCCCGCAAATAGTGCCGATAGGCTTCCATCGCCTCACTACTCACCCGATGCACTTCCACCAACTCGCTGTTAATACGATCAATAAAACCGCGGTCCTGATCGAGAACGTAAGCAAAGCCACCGGTCATACCCGCGCCAAAATTAACGCCTGTGGGGCCTAGTACCGTAATGCAGCCACCGGTCATGTACTCACAGCAGTGGTCGCCTGCGCCTTCAATAACAGCGAAGGCGCCGGAGTTTCGAACGCCAAACCGCTCGCCAGCCACTCCTGCAGCGAACAGTTTCCCTCCGGTAGCACCGTACAAGCAGGTATTGCCAATAATCGAGGTTTCCTGGCTGGCAAAAATTGAATCCCGAGGGGGATACACGACCAGCTTGCCCGCAGCCATGCCTTTACCCACATAGTCGTTGCAGTCACCCTCTAAATACATGTGAACGCCACCCGCGTTCCAAACACCAAAGCTTTGCCCTGCCGTGCCGGTTAAACGAATTTGAAGCGGCGTGGAATCAAAGTCGGTATTGCCGTAGCGCCGTGCGATTTCCCCTGAAATCCGTGCACCAATAGACCGGTCGCAGTTGGTAATACGGTACTGAAATTCACCCCCGGTTTTACCCTCGATAGCAGGCAACATATCAGTAACCATCCGTTCAGCCATCTCAGCACGATCAAAGGGATCATTACTGGTCACCTCACAAAATTGAGGCTGATCAACGGCATCAGGATCGACCCAAACAATGGGTCCCAGATCTAATCGCGCCTGCTTGTCAGTTTTTCCGGGTATACGTTTCAATAAATCAGTGCGCCCAATCAAATCTTCTAATCGAGCGACGCCCAACTTCGCCAACCACTCTCGGGTTTCCCGAGCAACAAAGGTAAAAAAGTTAATCACCCGTTCGGCATCGCCGTTGAAGTGATTTTCTCGTAGCACGGCGTTTTGTGTGGCAACGCCGGTGGCACAGTTGTTGAGATGACAGATGCGTAAATACTTACAGCCCATTGCAACCATGGGTGCCGTGCCAAAACCAAAGCTCTCGGCCCCGAGGATAGCCGCCTTGATGACATCAAGACCGGTCTTCATACCACCATCGGCCTGAACACGAATTTTACCTCGCAAACGGTTGCCGCGAAGGGTTTGGTGCACTTCAGCAAGGCCCAGTTCCCAGGGCGACCCAGCATGACGAATAGATGTGAGCGGACTCGCAGCGGTACCTCCGTCATAGCCAGAAATCGTAATCAGATCTGCATAGGCTTTAGCAACGCCTGCGGCGATGGTGCCGACCCCCGGTTCTGATACCAACTTAACCGAAACCAGGGCCGTAGGATTAACCTGCTTTAAATCAAAAATAAGCTGCGCTAAATCTTCGATAGAGTAAATATCATGGTGCGGTGGTGGGGATATCAGTGTCACCCCGGGTACCGAGTAACGTAGGCGAGCAATCAGGTCGTTGACTTTACCGCCGGGCAGCTGCCCTCCCTCACCGGGTTTGGCACCTTGAGCGACCTTGATCTGCAAAACCTCTGCATTCACCAAATAATGCGGCGTTACGCCAAAGCGGCCCGATGCAATTTGTTTGATTTTGGACACGCGGTTCGTGCCAAAGCGAGCAGGATCCTCCCCACCCTCTCCGCTATTTGAACGCGCCCCCACATGATTCATTCCCATGGCCAGAGACTCGTGGGCCTCTGGGGACAATGCGCCTAAGGACATACCGGCAGAATCGAAGCGTTTTAAAATAGCGTCAATCGGCTCCACCGCATCAATATCTATAGCATTACCGGTTAAATCCAGATCTAACAGATCACGCAGCGCAGCCACAGGCCGATCAGTACAATATTGGGCATAGCGTTGGTAGTCCGCATAATCACCCGTCGCTACAGCCTGCTGCAGCGTCATCACGACATCGGGATTAAAGGCATGATACTCGCCGCCGTGGACGTATTTTAGTAACCCACCCTGATCCAACGTTTTACGTCGCGACCGAGCTCTTGAAGCGATTTGCCAGAGATCGCGCTCCAACTCATCAAAACCGGCCCCTGCTATTCGCGAAGCAACGCCGGTAAAGCAGGCCTCAATGACTTCTTTGTCCAAACCCACTGCTTCAAAGAGCTGAGCGCCCCGATAGGAGTTAACCGCGGAAATGCCCATTTTGG
>QXYP01000046.1 GCA_009886815.1 Halieaceae bacterium | reverse complement strand
CTTCACCTTTTGAAGCGCCTTGCTTGACAATAATGTACTGAAGGTTGCCCTGATAACCCTCATCCCAATCCACTGAATCGTCATTGTTATTGGTGAATACGCCGTGCTTAACGTTGACGTTGCCACCATAAAACTCAATGCCATCATCAGAGTTGCCATGCACCTGAATGTAATCCATCTCCGTACCGTTACCCACGGCTACCAGAGAGATACCGTTGATTTCATTACCGGTAGAGAATTCGTAGCCACCTTCAGCGACCACCACGTAGCGCAGTACACCGCTGCTGTCGTTCGGGTCATAGCCACCCGCAAAGCCTGATTCTCCCTCGGAGTCGATATCGCAATAGCTGCCACCCTCACTACACTCGTTGTGTAGTGCATAGCCGTGCATGATCAGCCCACCCCATTCACCGGATCCGTCAAGGCCTTCATCATCGGAGGAAAATACGATGGGTGCCGATTGCGTACCCATCGCCATAAGCTTACTGCCGCGGGTGATCACCAAGTTAGCAAAGGTACCGGTTTTGCCCAGCACTTTTACCCCTGGCTCAATAGTCAAAGTAACGTTGCGGACTGAAGACCCATCGGCCAGCGTCCCATCGCCATTGGTCTCCAGTTGGCCATTACCATTACCGACGGTAACCCGGCCTTCCATGAGGTAGTCCACACCCGCAGTCAACGTCAGGTCAGACGAGACAGTGGGGGGCAGCAGGCATAGACCGTCTTCCAGTTCATCCGTACCTGAGGGACAGGACGCCTCGGGCAGGCTAGGATTACCAACGCTGCCTGCGATAGTCCAGTTAGCCCACCAGACATCGCTGCCATCGGGGTTGACCGCACCAATAAAGTCCGTTGCATCTAGGTAGTCTGCGTCTGCCACCGATTCCGGGTAGGCACTGTTAACCGCCGCCCAATCGATCGTATTGGACAATACCGCCGCAGATGCCTGAGAAGCGAAATTATCATCGAGCTGTGCCGCTACTGCCGCAATGGTGCCGTTATCCAAACCCGCTACGTTTGCCAGGGTGCCGCGATCGCCAGATCCCGAGGCACAATCCTGAATCCAGTTGTTCAGAACCAGCGCCTCACCCACCAGCGCCTGTGAACCCGAGCCGTCAACATTGACGCAGGTGGTCAGAGCGGTTTCAGAATCAGGCGACACAGTGACGATCGTGTTGTGGAAAAAACCACCCGAGCGCTTCTTAAAGTTTAGGCTGTAGTCAGCTCGGTCGGCTACCTTTTCAGCCACTACCGTCACGTTTGCAAGGGTTGGCTTAGAGAGAAATCCATCGGAAGACCCCTCGGTATCCATCTCAAAGGCCTCTCCCTTGGACGCACCCTGCTTAACAATAATGTACTGCAAGTTGCCCTGATATCCCTCGTCCCAATCAACCGAGTCATCGTTGTTGTTGGTGAAAACACCGTGCTTCAGATTGACCGTGCCGCCATAAAACTCGATACCGTCGTCTGAGTTGCCATGCACCTGAACGTAGTCCATTTCTGTGCCCCGGCCCACGCCAACCAGCGAGATGCCGTTGATCTCATTGCCGGTAGAAAATTCATAACCGCCCTCGGCAACGACCACATACCGCAGGACACCACTGCTATCAGCCGGATCGTAGCCCCCCGCAAACCCCGACTCGCCCTCAGCATCGATGTCGCAGTAACTGGCCCCTTCCGCGCATTCATTGTGCGGCGCATAGCCATGAATGATCAGACCGCCCCATTCGCCGGAGCCGTCATAGCCCTCATCGTCGGAGCTAAAGATAATCGGCGCTTCTGCGGTACCCGCTGCCAGAATTTTGCTACCCCGGGTCACGAGTAAATTGGCAAATGTGCCCGACTTTCCTAAAACCTCAACACCGGCCTCAATCGTCAATGTCACCGATTGAACATCTGCGCCATCTGCCAAAGAGCCATCACCGTTACTTTCCAACTGACCATTACCGTTACCCACGGTCACGCGATCCGTCATCAAATATTGAACCCCTGCCGACAGCGTCAAGTCTGTCGAGATGGTAGCGGGCAATTCACACAGCCCTTCGCTGACTTCAGACGTCCCTTCAGGACAAGACACCGGGGTTTCGCCCCCCGAGTCACCGCCGCCCGAGTCACCGCCGCCCGAGTCACCGCCACCATTGCTCGGTGGTGCCTCAATGTTGATGGTGGTGTTGTCGCCGTCGGAGCACGCAGCAAGTAATGTCACCAAAACCGCACTAATAAGGTGTAGCTTGATACTTCGCGTCATAATTTTTTCATCTCTGTGAGAGTCAATGTGATGGGCTTAAAACTGCCAGTCAAAACCCAGCTGAACAGAAGAACCCCGACGGTAGACTTGGAACACCTGCCCGCCTTGGCTGTACTTCACTTCCTCATCCAGAAGGTTTTCTAGCTTCGCCTTCAACGTGAGGGAGTCGGACATGTTGAACCGGTAGACCATATTGAGATCTAGCCTGGGCTCAAGAAACACATCGGGTTGTCCGGATACGCCGACATCGGCGATTGATTTACCGTTTTGATTCAACAGCAGCGTCAATTGATGTCCCGCGCTTATGCTGTCAAAACCAAAGATAAGGTTGGCGGTGTACTCGGGCTGACCCTGAAGGGCACGAGCTTCCTGATTCGCAGCGCTGACTTCAGATTCGATATAGGCGCCGTTGAAAGCCACAAATAGACTCTGGTCATAGCCGTCACCCAAGGGAAATTCAAACCTACCATCGACCTCAACACCGAACAGCTCTCCGCTATCGGAATTTTGAAATGTTCGTGAATTACCGGCTGAACCCGATGCCGCCTGCACCACCCGCTCAATCGGCTTGTCCATGTCTTTGTAGAACAAGGCAACCGATACGCTGTCCATCTCCGACAGGTACCATTCCCATCGTAAGTCTGCGTTGAGAATGTCGGAAATTTCTAGGAATGGATTGCCACGAACACGAACATTGAATTCGTTGTCGTAAAAGGTCGCGTTAGCGGCCTCCTTAAAGTCTGGCCGCGCTACGGTTTGTGAAAGTGCAAAACGGACTTGCTGCGACTCGGTCACGAACCAGTTGACGCCAAGGCTGGGTAAAAAGCTGTCCTCATCAATTAGTGATTGAACGGCACCTCCACTCCCCTGTAGTGAGAACGTATCTGTCGTCTGCTTGTAAGTTTCGTAACGGCCACCCACAACCACCTGCCAGGACGCGTTGAAGGTGTGGTCATACATGACAAACGCGCTGTTGTACTCCAATTCAGCGTCATAGCTATCTGAAGCGAGGGTTTTATCAACAAACACCAAACCAGAATTAGGGTCGTTGGAAATACCACCTTCTGTAGCGGATCCGCATTGGACGCTAGACGACGTGCTGTCACAGCTATAAACCACATCGGAAACCAGCAGATTGCTGGTGCGGAGCAAGTCATCACGCACTTGATTAACGTTAAAACCGTACGTCGCGCTTTCTGAGGTACGCTCCCGGAAAATGAGCTGAATACCCGTAGATAGTCTGCCGAAGCTTTCTCCGGCGTCGAACACGTCCCAGCCAAGCTGCGCCGAAACGTCGATATTGTCGTCAACCAGATCGTCATATCGGCGCACGATCGTGCCCGGCTCCAAAATAAAACCGTTAAACAATTCTGACTGCTGATCATTGGGTTGCTGAAAATCGTATTGGGACTTCAATGCCTCTGGATCGGTCGCGCTAGACGTGGCCGAAAAGTCGTATTCCCGGCGATCAGGGGCGTAGCGATCGGCCTGACTTACCGTCGCCTGCCACTCCAAGGAAACAGAACCCAGATCGTTTAAAAAGTGCGATCCTGCGAGTTGTGTCGACAGGTACTGCCGCTCTTCCCACTGAATGGTTTGCCGAAGCAATGCCTGAAACTCATCGCCCTCCTGACCTACCGATCGCTCTAACTGGCTTTCGGTGACACGAGAGGCCACGGTGTTCCACTCAAACGTGTGATCACCGACGTTCCAACCCACTGACAAAAACCCGTTGAACTGTACGGTGTTGGTGTATTGCCGATAGAGAAAGTTGTCTGCAACCTCACCCTGTGATTCGTAGGTGTAGCGTTCCCCATCGTCGCGCTTACTCCAGTCGTTGGAGTAGTTCATGGCGGCATAAACCCCCACTTCAGAGGCATCGAAAAGAAACAGGTCACCAAAGTTGAGGCCCATCTTTCCGCTGGGTGCCGCTGATTCAAAGCTGGGATCAAAACCGTCTTTCATCAACAGGGCGCCTGCGCGTCGCAATTCTCCCGCGGTGGCGTCGTCCAAGGTAAAAACCTGGCCGGTGGTGCTATCAACCGCCTCACCGGAATTCAACATGTCAGAGATTGCCGCCAAAGCAGGATCCGCACTTCTAGCGCCGTCATCCCAGCCCATTTGGTCGAAGTCCCCCTCAAGGGCATCGACAAAAACAGTTTCCCCGGTTAAATCTGTCGTATAGCCACCTTGAATACTCATACCAAGCACACGCTCATCAGGAAATGTCTTGGTGTTAATGGCGAGGTTGCCCCCGGTAGATTCGCCCGGCATGTGGGTGAGGAAAGTCTTTTTTACATCCAACTGATTCACAAAATTGGAGGGAAACAGATCTAAAGGAACCGTCCGTTTGGAGGGGTTGGTAGACGGCATGGTCGCGTTGTTTAGGGTAGCCGAGACATAGCGCCCACCCAGACCGCGAATGAACACATATTTATCGTCTTGCACTGAGACTCCCGGCACTCTAACCACCGAGGCCGCCACATCAGAGTCTGCAAATCTTGCCAGCAACTCAACTCCGATTGTGTCAACGATATTGGTCGTGTCACGCTCACTGAGCTCAAGACCCGCAGGGTCGAAGCTTGCGATGACGATGACCTCTTCAAGAGTCGGTGCGGCCACCTGCATCATCATGGCTGACTCATCGATTTTGAGCACCACTGAGCGGGTGAGCCCTCCCACGACACGGAGGTTGGCAGTTTTTTCAGCCACCTGGGTCCGATAACGCCCCCTTGGCAACGTGATACTGGCCTCTCCTGATGAGTTTGTGGTTAGTGAAGCGCCGAGGCCGGCGATATAGATCGACTCATTGGTCGCAACGCTATCACCCTGTAACACCCGAATATTGAGGGTGCCCTCAGCGGCCGATTTACGCTCCATATTGCTTTCGGTTTGCCCATAAACATCAACAAATGTCTCACCGCTATCAAGCTGCACGACCGCATCGACCAATTGTCCAGCCCTTGAGACAAAGCGCGCAGTAATGGCGCCCCCGTTAGCTTCCACGGTAACAATATGCTTGCCCTGTCCTGAGATATCGACAAGGAGAGAGCCATCTTCGCTGGTCTTGCCCACAATGGTCTGATCGAGCTGTACTTCAGTGCCCGCCGCTGGGACGTCACCGGCAAACACATAAACCAAAAGCTCATCTGCCGCCAGAGTGGGGGCAGCTGCCAACAAACCATAAAGAAAAGTGGCAACAATCGCGCATCGCGCAGTTTTAAAGAAAGACATGAACACCCCTGGCTGAATTTGCCGGTTAACAGCGATTTAACACGGCTAACTTTAGGGGTGAAAAATGAAACTTATGTGACGCTATCTTTACCGATATATGAACTATTTGTTGCAGTTTTATGACGCATGCCGTCACTCGATGACCGCTAATTAGGAAGGGACGGCCAAATCCACCTCTCAGAGGTAGCATGACAATCATCGTCAGCATTAAAGGCCCACTGAAAACACGATCCCATGCGGCTATCTAAGGGGCCTAGTAAACGAGGCTATTTAAGGATTTTGGCAGGTTAACTGAATCAGGCAGCAGAATTCTGCCACCTACTCTCAAGCAACCGCCTTACTCCGTTCAGCGAACGCACTCACCCTCAGATCACGATAGTGTTTCGCCCCGATCAAATGCCTTCCAAGATTGAAGAGGTTTGAAACCGCTGCATGGGCACCCAGAACTCTCTGCGCCTGACCGACTGATTTGAACTTACGCATCCCTCGTTCTCTCACCCTGGTCGCCTCGTGAGATTGCTCAGCCCGATTATTCTCATACTGTTGAGTACTGTGGATCGCCTCGGGAATCAGTTCCCGATGTGCAACGCCATAGCTGCGTAGTTTATCGGTGACTATCTTCCTCGGTTCACTGCCGTGTGATCTGAGTAAACGCCTAAAGAACCGCTTAGCAGCTGCTCCGTCACGTCTGGCCTGAAGGTAAACATCAACCACATCCCCATCCTGGTCTACGGCTCTCCAAAGATAATGCTGCTTGCCATTGATCCTCACAAAGACTTCGTCAATGTAGAATGTGTCACCATAGCCTCGGTGTTTCCTCTTCAAGCGACGGGTATAAATGGCTCCGAACTTGATACACCAAAGACGGATCGCTTCGCGGCTGACGGTGATGCCTCGTTCTGCGAGTAGATCTTCGATATCTCGGTGGTTGAGATTGAATCGATGATAGAGCCAAACGGCGTAGCTGATGATGTCTGGCGGGAAACGATGTCGCTTGTAGGTATTCATGGGCCGAGTTTGGCAATTTTGGCCCGTTAACTTGGCAATACCTTAACGCCTGCTTTATGCCCGAAAAACACCCATTGGACCACGTCGATTTCGCTACATCTGACTAGGCTCGAGTTATCTAAAACGCAACTGCCATTTACCTGCGTTTTCAATTTGACAGTTTTCTTCAGTGTCAAAGCTTACCCGCTGTTGCACGTCTGCAATATGGATATTCGACCCTGCTAGCGCCTGTTTTATCAAACGACACAAAACATCGTCTTTACGCTCAGCCAATGCATTGGCTAGCTCAACGTTAGTGTCAAATACACAAACAACGGACAGTGAATCTGGAAAGTCATTGTGGTTTACAAAATGGGTTAGCCATTTAAACCCAGCCACTTCTGTAAGCGCCGCCTCACATACTTCGGTGAGGGCCTTTATAACCGTGTTGTCGATTTTTTTATCTGACTTCTTCATCTGTACGTGTCCTAATGCTTGAAGAACGGTCGCCTTAGCTATCCTGCTGCCGTATCTGTTTAAGCGGCCTATGCAAGCGCTGGATGGTAATCGATACGGCGTTTTCAATAATAGACACAAGCGCGTCTAGCCACTCGCTAATGTGAGCTATGCCTATCGATTAGCGGTTCATGAGCCCATACTGACTTTGCTACGTGTGGATTAGGCGCTACGCGCAGTAGTTATAACGTAACGATTAACCTGACCATTAACCTCACCATTGTCCCTAGGTCGGCCCACACTGACTTTAGGCTTATAAAGCTTACCGCAAAGGGAACGTATCATGAGCAAAGGACAAGACAGTAAGAAAAGTGCCAAAAAGAAACCACTGCTAACGGCAAAAGAGAAAAAAGCCGCAAAGGCAGCCAAAAAGTCTGCTACCAACGTTTTAGGTCAATAACTGCGGGCTGGCCATTAGGATTTTTCGATGGCGTTGATTATTTGATTTAAGATAGCGCCAAAATGGCTCTCGTCGGGCGGTTACTTTCTTCAAGACAGGTAAAACCGAGCAACCAATATCTCTGGCTTTATCCTGTTAACGAAATAGACGCCACTGCGTGGAAAGCATGAAGGTGACTACCTCACGCTGTTGGCGAGCTTTTAATCTGCGGTCGCTGTGGCGGGTCGTTGAAAGTCA
>QXYP01000045.1 GCA_009886815.1 Halieaceae bacterium | reverse complement strand
CAAATACTGCCGATTTTTTTGGAAGGGCATGTTGCGTCGCACATCGACCTCCCACAAATCGACGGGAGGTCGTTTGTCTCGAATCCACTCGGCGGTAACTTTGCCCACACCACCGGCTGACTGTAAACCTATCGAGTTTAGGCCTGCAGCTACGAAGCAGTTTTCTAACTCGGGCGCTTCCCCAAGGTGGTAACGCACATCGGGGGTAAAGCTCTCAGGACCACAAAAAAACTTTTGTATCCCGGCTTGTTCAAGTGCGGGTAGGCGCTTCATGGCGTCGTGTAGAACGGGTTCGAAGTGGTCAAAATCTCCGGCAATTTCGTCGAAACAGAAGTCCTTAGAAATGCCCTCCATTCCCCAGGGTTTAGCATGGGGCTCGAAGGCGCCTACTAACAGTTTACCGGCATCATATTTGTAGTAGGTGCAGGCGTTGTAGTCGCGCAGCACGGGTAGGTCGGGGTGCAGCCCAGCGACTGACTCAAACAGAACGTAGTAGTGCTCACAGGCATGCAGAGGCAAATTAACACCGACTGATGCCGCTAAATCGCGGGACCACATGCCGCCGCAGATAACAACGTGACGTGCTCGGACCTCGCCCTCAGCCGTGCGCACTCCCGATACTTTCGAGCCCGTGCGCAGAATTTCTTCAACCGCCGTGTCGGTAAATATTTGCGCGCCACCACTGCGCGCACCTTTAGCGAGAGCCTGGGTAATATCAACGGCATTTGCATAGCCGTCTGAGGGGATGTGAATACCGCCGTATAGATCTTCGGTTTCTATTAGGGGATATTTTTCGCCAATTTCATCTACTCCAAGCACGTTGACTTCGAGGCCAAAAACTTTCGCCATCGAGGCACTGCGTTTGAGTTCTTCCATACGTTCTTCGGTGGAGGCAACTGAGATAGAGCCCGATTGCCGATAGCCCGTAGCCTGGCCCGTCTCAGCCTCAAGCTCGCGATACAGTTCGCTGGTATAACGTGCAAGCTTCGTCATATTAATGGAGCTGCGCAGTTGGCCTACGAGCCCAGCAGCATGCCAGGTTGTGCCACTGGTCAACTCTTTACGCTCAAGCAGAACAACATCGGTGATGCCCAGTTTGGTCAAATGATAGGCCACCGAGCAACCAATAACGCCACCGCCAATAATGACGACCTCGCACTGCTCAGGAAGCGCGGCCATCAGCTGGCTAACCGAATGTTAGCGGGATCGTAGGCGGGATCTTCAAGGACATGGGCTTCATAGCGAGCGTCTAAAAGTCCTACTTCAAAAACCGATCCCGGCGCTGCGTGTTCCGGTGAAACGTAGCCAAAACCAAGGCTCTTTTCTACGCTATACCCATAGCCCCCCGAGGTTGTAACGCCAATACAGTCGTTACCCATAAAAATGGGTTCGCCACCGCGTACGTCAGAATCGGTTGCATCAACTTCGAAGTACACCAGTTTCAGCGTGCTTTCGGTCTTTTCTTCGGTGGCTGCCTTGCCGACGAAATCGGTTTTCTTGCTGGCAAAGAATCGAGCCATATCGGCTTCCAGTAGCGTGACCTCATTGGTTAATTCGGTACCCCAGCCGCGGTAGGCCTTCTCCATGCGCAAGCTGTTGAGAGCGTACAAGCCAAAGTCGACGATGCCTTGGCTCTGGCCAGCCTTCCATACCGCCGCGTAAAGTGCGGCCAAGTCGTCCATTTGGGGATGCAGCTCCCACCCCAGCTCACCGGCATAATTGATGCGTAAGGCACGCACTTGCATTCCCGCAACTTCAATGTCCTGGCTACTGCGCCAGCGAAAGCTTTCATTGTCTAATGGCGTGTCAGTAAGAGTGGCTAATACGTCGCGAGACTTGGGGCCCACTAATGCGAGTACGCCACGTTCATCGGTCGCGTTGTGGATCGTGACCTGTTCGCCCGGTTCGACTTGCTGCGTCAGATGATCGAGATCTCGCATTTCAGCACTGGCCGCCGAGAGCAGATAAAAGTGATCGCTGGCAACTCGAGTCACCGTTGCTTCGCCGAGAATACGGCCGTTGCGCGATAAAAAATGTGCCAGAGCAATGCCGCCGTCACGCTTTGGCATGCGGTTCGCCAAAATACGATTGAGGAAGCTTTCAGCATCGGCACCGTGGATGTCGTATTTCGCAAAACCGGTCAGATCAATTACGCCAACATGCTCACGCACGGCGAGACATTCTGCCCTGACTACCTCAAAGGTGGCATTTCTCCGATAGCTGCAGTCTTCCTCTTGCCCGTTAAGCGAAAACCACTTTGGCCGTTCCCAACCGAAGGTCTGGGTATGAACGGCCCCTTTACTTGTGAGCGTCTCAAACAGTGGGCTTAACCGACATTCTCTGGCAGCGGAAAATTCCTCCCCGGGCAGCGGTGTCGCGTAAGTCAGTCCATAGTCTTGAAAGCCCTTTGCGCGCATGAAGTCACGATCGGCGAATACGCCAAAACGGCGCGGGTCAAATCCGGTCATGTTGATTTCCGAATCGCCGTACACCATCCACTGTGCGAGGTATTTACCGCAGCCAGCGCCTTGAGCAATGCCAAATGATGAGCCGCAGCAGAGCCAAAAATTAGGGATGCCGGCCACCGGACCCAAAAGGGGAGGGCCGTCAGCCGAGTGGGGAATAGCGCCATTTACAATGCGCTTAATGCCGGCATCAAGCATATTGGGCATGCAGTGCATGGCGCGTTCCAGCCAAGGCATGATTCGATCCAGGTCGTCGGGAAAGAGTTCGGCATCTGATGACCAGGGTGGCAGGCCCGAGGGCCCCCAGGCTTCGGTAATACCGCTGGACTCGTAGATACCAATTAAGCCGGATTTTTGCTCTTGGCGTATGTAGGCCGAAGCATAGGGGTCGCGCATGACGGGAAATTCTTCGTCCCGATCGACAAAATCTTGAATCGCTCCGGTCACAATGTAGTGATGCTCCATGTTGGCTATGGGCAGATCGGCGCCCACCATTTGGGCGATCTGTCGTGCAAAACTGCCCGCGGCGTTGACCACAACCTGCGCAATAACTTTGCCTTGTTCGGTGTCGATTTCCCAATCTCCAGATGGCAGGGCATTGATGTCGAGTACCCGATTGTGGCGAACAATACGCACACCGAGATTCGTCGCGCCACGAGCCATGGCGTTGGTCAGCCCCGAAGGGTCGGCATGGCCGTCGTCGAGGGTCCATGCACCTGCAAGAACCCCGTCGATCTCGTAAAAAGGGTTGATTTCTTTGATCTTGGCGGGGCTAATGATTTCCATGTGGAACCCCACGTTATCGGCAATACCCTTCATGTAGTGAAACCAATCGAGATCGGCCTGTTGACGAGCCACTCTAATGCCACCTGAAGCGTGCCAGCTTACATATTGTCCGGTTTTTTCTTCGAGTGTCGGATACAGGCGGTTGCCGTAGTCATGGATTTTGGCGAGGTTATAGTTACTGACCAGGCTAGGACACTGACCCGCGGCATGCCAGGTAGAGCCGGAGGTGAGCTCACCTTTCTCAATGAGCAAAACATCGGTTTCGCCTTCCTCTGCGAGGTGGTAGGCCAGAGCCACGCCCATGATCCCGCCACCGACAATAACAACCTTGGCTTGTGTTTCCATGGCCGCCGCTTCCCCTCATTATTTTTGCTGAGGCTAACTCGAATTGGCGGTCTGAGAAAAGCCTTTTTAATCAATTCATTTCTGCAAGTGACCCAGTCAATAAAATATCCCAATGCCGGCCAAATCTGACTCTAAATTTCCGCCTAAAACCTGCGCTGCATGGGTTCATTTTGGACGCAAATTTAGTCTGTGCTGGAGCTTACTCAAGACGTTGATACGCTCAAGAAGTTTGCTGGCGCCTGATCAAAACCGCACTGTATTGAGGAGGGTTGTGGGTAAGTTTGGCGCATGCTGAGGCCATCAATGAAGTGACTCATCGGCTTGATCCTACTGGGTGTTTGCACTCATGTGACCAAGGGGGCAGAGCGCTAGCAAGTTGACTGCAGTTTTCTCTATGAGGGCGTATTAAAGCGATAGCGCACGAAAACTGAAACCGAGTGCATAGGTCCTATGCACTCAGCGCTTGAGGACGCTCATGAAGAGCAGCCGTCCTAGGGTTTGGCTTTACGGGGGGTTCGTCGCCTCTTTGCAGAATTGGGGCCGGCTGAGCGTCGGTTCTTAGAGGGTTCAGCCGCCCCACTAGTATTTCCTGCCTGGGGTGCTTTGGGCTTTTTAGGTTTTTTGGCTTTCAGAGGAGGGCGCAGAGGCAACTCAGGCACCTTGTTTTCCGGCTCGTAGCCGGCCACTCGCTCTCTGGGTAGTAATCTTTGAATTAAGCGTTCGATATCTTGAAGCTGCTCCACTTCGTCAGCACTCACTAAGGAGATGGCCTGACCCGTTGCGCCAGCACGCCCCGTGCGACCTATACGATGTACATAATCCTGGGCGACTTCGGGTAGATCAAAATTTACCACTTGGGGGAGTTGCTCAATATCAAGTCCCCTCGCTGCAATATCGGTAGCCACCAGGACGCGTAATTTTCCAGACTTAAAGTCAGCCAGTGCCCGGGTGCGTGCGCCCTGACTTTTATTGCCGTGTATTGCGGCGGCTTGAATGTCGTTCTTTTCTAAAAATTCGGCCAGTCTGTTTGCTCCGCGTTTTGTGCGGCTGAACACCAAAACCTGCTCCCAACTGTGCTTATGGATAAGCTCAACCAACAAATGCCGCTTCTGATTTTTATCAACCGGGTGAATCCATTGGGTCACGGTGACTGCCGTGCTATTTCTTGGGGTGACAGAGATTTCTACGGGGTTGTTTACTATGGTCTTAGCTAAATTCCGAATGTCCTCAGAAAAGGTGGCAGAAAACATTAGGTTTTGCCGTTTGCTTGGGAGAGCTTTTAATATTTTCCGAATGTCGTGAATAAACCCCATGTCGAGCATGCGGTCAGCCTCATCTAAAATCAGGACCTCCAGCCGAGGAAAGGACATGGCATTTTGTTGGTACAGATCTAATAAGCGTCCGGGGGTGGCGATTAAAACATCTACCCCTTTGCGCAACCGCATCATTTGCGGGTTGATGTTTACGCCACCAAAGACCACCGTCGAACGCAAATTCAAATGCTTCCCGTAGACCCCGACACTCTCTGCAACTTGGGCTGCCAATTCTCGCGTCGGTGTTAAGACAAGTGCTCGCACTTGATTCGCTTTGGCTGGCTGCCCTTTTGATAGCCGATGAAGTAGCGGCAGCGTAAAGCCGGCTGTTTTGCCGGTGCCAGTTTGCGCCGCAGCCATAACATCACGCCCCTCAAGCACCGCGGGAATAGCTTTGGCTTGTATGGGGGTAGGTGTGTCGTAGCCTTGTTCAGCAACAGCTTTAACTAGCGCTTCAGATAAGCCTAATGTGGTAAAACTCATAA
>QXYP01000044.1:735-6024 GCA_009886815.1 Halieaceae bacterium | reverse complement strand
TGGCTAACACCCACTAAGCGGCTAGGCTGGACCAATATCAGTGATGTAGCAGCCCTACACCCTCACTTGCCGAGAAAACCCATCGCGTCTTCGAGTCCGCCAAGGGTGAGCGGAAACATATTCCCCTCCATCAGCTGGTTGGTGATGCCAATCGATTGCGTGTACTGCCATTCGTCCTTAGGTACAGGATTGAGCCAAACGCACTTGCTGTAGGTCTCTCGCATTCGACGCAACCAAGACTCCCCGGCTTCTTCATTCCAGTGCTCTACCGAGCCACCGGGCTGAACAATCTCGTAAGGTGACATTGAAGCGTCACCGACAATGACAACTTTGTAGTCGTGACCGTATTTGTGCATTAAATCGAGGGTGGCGGTGCGCTGGTTATGACGACGGATATTGTTTTTCCATACGCTCTCATAGAGAAAATTATGAAAATAAAAATATTCAAGGTGCTTAAATTCCGTATGGGCTGCAGAGAACAATTCCTCACAGACCTTAATGTGCGGGTCCATGGAGCCGCCCACATCAAGAAACAATAAAACCTTAACTGCATTGTGTCGCTCGGGAACCATTTTTATATCTAGCATTCCCGCATTACGGGCGGTGGAGCTTATTGTGTCATCGAGATCGAGCTCATCTGCCGCACCTGTACGGGCAAACTTTCGCAGGCGCCGCAGAGCCACCTTGATGTTGCGGGTACCCAGCTCAACACCATCGTCGTAATTTTTAAAGTCTCGCCGGTCCCAAACCTTGACCGCACGCTTACTTTTGCCGTCACCACCAACACGGATGCCCTCAGGGTTGTAACCATCGTTACCAAAGGGCGACGTGCCCTCAGTACCTATCCATTTATTACCGCCTTTATGCTTTTTCTTCTGTTCTTCAAGCCGCTCCTTAAAGGTTTCAATCAGTTTCTCCAGGCCTCCTAGAGATTCGATTTTTTCCTTCTCCTCATCAGACAGCTGCTTGATAAACTCTGATCGCAGCCAATCATCGGGAATTAAGGCTTCAATAACATCGTCCAGGTTTTCCAACTCGCGAAAGTGCAGTCCGAAGGCTCGATCAAAACGGTCATAATATTTTTCGTCTTTGACCATCACGGCTCTAGACAGGTTGTAAAAAGCATCGATGTCAGCAAAGGCTAAATTGCGCCTCATCGCCAGCAGCAGGTCTAGAAGCTCCCGCGGAGTGACTGGCACTCCGGCGTCTTTTAAACCATGAAAAAAATTCACCAACATGGCAGCTGCCCCTTAACGCGTTTCTCGCCGATGCATGAACGCTAGTCGCTCGAGCAACTGCACGTCCTGCTCATTTTTTAACAAGGCGCCATAGAGCGGTGGAATAGCCTTGGTAGGATCTCTATTCTTCAGAACCTCGTCGGGAATCTCATCAGCCATAAGCAGCTTCAGCCAGTCAATCAGCTCTGACGTGGAGGGCTTTTTCTTGAGTCCAGGAATTGAACGCAGTTCAAAAAATACCTCAAGCGCCTCCGCTACAAGGTCCTGGGTAATGCTGGGATGATGCACGTCGATGATTTCACGCATTGTGTCCCGGTCAGGAAAGTTAATGAAGTGAAAGAAACAGCGACGTAGAAAGGCATCGGGTAATTCTTTCTCATTATTTGACGTAATGATAATGATCGGCCGCTGCCTCGCTTTGATAGTCTCTCCCGTCTCATAAACAAAAAACTCCATGCGATCGAGCTCTACCAGCAAGTCGTTGGGAAATTCAATGTCAGCCTTATCAACCTCGTCAATGAGCAAAACCACTTGCTCATCGGCGTCAAAGGCTTCCCACAACTTGCCTTTTTTAATGTAGTTGGCAATGTCTTGAACCTTGCCATCACCAAGCTGGGAGTCTCTAAGACGAGACACCGCATCGTACTCGTAGAGACCTTGCTGCGCCTTGGTGGTGGACTTGATATGCCATTGAATAAGACGCATACCCAAACCTGCAGCCACTTCCTCGGCCAGCATAGTCTTACCTGTGCCGGGCTCACCTTTGATGAGTAAAGGGCGCTCAAGGTTGACGGCAGCATTGACCGCCATGCGAAGATCATCGGTGGCTACGTAACGTTCGGTACCAGTAAATTTCATGAGATATCTCGGTGTTGAGTGGATTGGAAATTGTCCGGTTGTACGCCGGAAGGTGGATTATTGGATGCATAGCCCTGTGGCGATGTGCGGGGCTTCAATGGAAAAAACCAAAGCGATAAAGCCGCCAAGGCCATACACAGTGCGCTGCTAGACAGTAATACCCATACCGCATAACGTGCCGATGACCAGCCATCAACAAAAGCCGCATTGAACAGCGCCACAATAAGCGCCGGCGCCAAGGACTCCGATTCGGGCCCGGGCATTACCGGCGTTAACAGCAATGCGACCAACAGGCCCAGCAACAAACGCCTGTAAATACCGGGCAATGAAGCCAGCCAAAATCGTTGAATTAGCAGCAAGGATATGACGCCTGCGGCGTTGTAACAGACCATGGCGACCACATAGGATTGGCTAGTCAGCACCTGGCACCTCTGCAGCCTCTGAGGGCGAGCCCGGGGGCAACTGAAGGAAAAAACCCTGCTGACTGAGCGCCTTCAGCACTTCTTCGGTATCGTAACGGGCCAACTTGCGCTCGGCGGTCAGATTCAAAGACAGGGCCAGCTCGGGGGCGCCAAATGTCTGACGAAGTACCTCAGGTAGCTCCTCAAAGATGGCGCCTCTGGGAAGATACAAATAGGTGTCTTGCTTACGGGAGCTTCGAAAGACTTCAACCAGCATGGTTTTGCTCTCCAAGTAACCGCTGCGCCTCAAGCTCTAGCGGCTTAATTACCGCGGAGTGACGCCAACCCTGCCAATGCGCCGGGCGTGGCAATAAACCCTCACCCGTGGCAAAGCTTGCGAGCATTTCAAGCTCTCGGGAGGGCATTAATATTTCCACATTCATACCGAGCTCAGATGCCAAGGAAGCCATAGCAGGTGTCAAAGACTTGGCCAGCTTTCGTACTCGACTATTGGCCGGGGCCGGTATCGCTGTTGGGGGGTCGCTCAACGCCCGCTCACACGCAGCCGCAATAAGCGCCACCAATTGCTTTCCCTCCCTGCGTAAAACGCCGGCAGGCATGCCCTCAGAATCGGCTAACTGCGGCATTGAAGTGGGGATTTTTTTCGCAATATCCTGAATCACCTTGTCGTGCAAAATCCAATTGCGAGGTCGATCTCGACGTCGAGCTTGAGATTCTCGCCAATCAATTAAGTCTAGTAAGACTGCCAGCTGCTGAGGGCTAAGCTTCCAAGCCGATTTGAACTTTGCCAAGGGACCCCGGCCACCGGTCACCATTCCCCCGCTCTCCTCAAGAATCCAGGGTAAATGGCCACAAGCTTCTGCCCTAGCCTCAAGTATGGGCCAGCATTGGGCTAAAAAAGTCACGTCCTGCATGGCGTATTGACACTGCGCCTGGGTGAGCGGACGTATCAACCAATCTGATTGAGTCTCGTCTTTGGCGACATCAATGCGCAACAAATCGCGCACCAAATCTCGATAACTCAACCCAAAGCCCATCCCCAACATGGCTGCGGCCTTTTGGGTATCGACTATGGGTCGGGGAAGAACGCCCAGCCAGCGCTCAAAAACCTCCAAGTCTTCACTGGCACTATGCAGTACCTTGACCAGGTTGGTCTGATCAAAGAGTGCTTGCAACGGCTTCGTATCGGTGAGGGTCAGAGGATCAATCAGCCAACACTGCCCCGCCGCTGCGAGTTGCAGCAGGGCTACCTCGGGATAAAATGTATCCCGACGCCTAAATTCTGTATCCACCGCCACGAAGCTTTGTTGTGCAATCAGCGCAGCCATATCTTCAAGCGCCTTGCCATCCCTCACCCAATGGAAGGAATCATCTAGGTACTCAGCACTCAAGAGCTCTCTCCCTGCAATGGCGTGCGACCACTCAGCGCATGCGCCAGGGTCGAAGCATCAAGGTATTCAAGCTCACCCCCTAAAGGGACTCCATGGGCGATTCTGGTAACGGCAATGTTCTGCTGCTGGGCCCGCTGGGCAATATAAAATGCCGTAGCCTCACCCTCGACGGTTGGGTTAGTCGCCAGGATCACTTCTCGGATGGCTTGGGAGCGAAATCGCTCATCCAGACGATCGAGACCAATATCCTCAGGGCCAATACCGTCGATCGGAGACAGGTGCCCCATGAGTACAAAATACAACCCCCGAAAACTGGCCGTCTGCTCAAGCGCCATGACATCACCCGGTGCCTCAACCACACACAATAGACCGTGATCTCGACGGGGATCAGAACATAGCTCGCAAAGTTCGAGCTCAGTGAAGTTTCTGCAAGACTGACAGCGCCCCACGCGCTCAAGCGCCGCAGACAATGCGCCCGCCAGCGCTTCGCCGCCTTCCCGGTCTCGCTCTAACAGATGCAATGTCATACGTTGAGCCGACTTTGGACCCACCCCAGGCAAGCAGCGCAGAGCCTCTATAAGATCGTTAATGGACGGAGAAAGCTTCATTTATCAATAACTTATATAGGCATCTTAAAGCCATCTGGAAGGCTTATACCCGCGGTAACAGAGGCCATGCATTCTTGAGCAGCTGACTGCGCACGACGCACGGCGTCGTTAACGGCGGCCGCCAACAGATCTTCTAAAATCTCCTGAGGCTCTTGCATTAAAGAGGGATCAATTTCGACCCCCGCAACGGCCATATCACCCTTCATACGCACCTTCACCAAACCGGCCCCAGCTTCGCCAGTGACCTCAACTGCCTTGACGCTTTCCTGTGCTTTTGCAAGATCCTCCTGCATTTGCTGGGCCTGCTTCATCAAGTTACCAATTTTCATACTATTCACTCGTCATTGTCTGGGTCTGATACTGCCATCTATGACAGTACCGTCAAACTCAACCAGCAGCGCCGCCAATTGAGGATCTTGTTCAAGTGCCACCTCTGCTTCGTGCTGGCGTTCAGCGGCTTGCAACTGGCGTAACTGAAAGGGCGTTGAATCACCCACTTGCCCAACCACGACCGAGACCTCTACCGGCATTGCCAAAAGTTGGTTAAAGGCCATTTCGAAAGCCGCGACTTGGCGCTCTTGAAAAAGTGAGGCGTTATTACTATCCAATACAAACTCAAGCCGACGCCCTCGCACCGCAACCAACTCACAATGTAGCGCCACGCTTTGCGTAATTCCGACCAGCCCTAGCTCATTAAAAAAGGCGGGCCAGGAAGCCATTGTCGGAAGGTCAGCCGCCTCTTCAGCGGACATTACCTGCGGGGCGTCCCGCG
>QXYP01000044.1:0-725 GCA_009886815.1 Halieaceae bacterium | reverse complement strand
GCTCAGACTTTTTTCTAGAGGCGGCTTCTCCTGAGGAATGGTCATCGCTGCCACTGGCCGGACTGGGCACCTCTGAAGGCCGGAAGGTGATCATGCGCAACAGGGTCATTTCAAAGGCAATGCGAGGATCTGGGGCCACGGGTAAATCTCGACGGCCATTAATCGCAAACTGGTAAAATAGCTGGGTTTCGTCTATCGAGAGCGTGGCAGCAAGGTCACGCATTTTATTTTCTTCAACCGTATCCCCGGACAAGCTGGCCGGAACCATTTGTGCCAAGGTTAGCTGATGCAACAAGGATATAATTTCTTCCAACGTCGACGCATAATCTGGAGCGTGCTCGGCGATACCCTCAACACCTGCCAAGATTTCTTGAGCGTCTCCCTGTGCGACGCGCGTCATGAGTTCAAGTACTCGACCTCGATCTACGGTGCCCAGCATATCCCGAACATCAACTTCTTGCAGTCGACCCGATCCATAGGCTATTGCCTGATCGGTTAGGCTAAGGGCATCTCGCATTGACCCAGCCGCTGCCCTGCCCAAAAGCGTCAGCGCTGGCTGCTCGAACTCGACCACTTCTTCAGCCAAGATTTTTTCAAGGTGCTCAACCACCTGCTCGGGCAACATATTCTTCAAATTGAACTGTAAACAGCGAGACAAAATGGTGGCGGGTAGTTTTTGCGGATCTGTCGTGGCCAGCAAAAACTTGGCATGAGGGGGCGGTTCT
>QXYP01000043.1:413-13922 GCA_009886815.1 Halieaceae bacterium | reverse complement strand
GAAACGGAAACGCGATAACGCAAGCTACTGCCGGCATCCACATGTACCAACGTTTGTCGCGTTTGCCCAAACGATCGGCCACCACCCCCGATCCAAAAACGCCAATGGCCCCACCAACACCGATAACCAAAGCCAGCCAAGTGCCCAACTCACCCGTGGGCATTTGATAGCTGCGAATCATGTAAGACGCCACCCAATTGGCGACGCTATAGCCAGCAAAGGCATTCATCGCGGCGCCCATAGCCATATGGCGAAAGGAGCGTCGCTGCCAGAGTAAAGCCATGACAGCCCGAATTGATGTGCCTTCGGCCTGCACCTTGCGTTTCTCGTTAAGACCCCGAATTGGCTCAGCCATCGTAAATCGAACGAGAAAAGCTAAAAGAACCCCAGGCACCCCCACAATAAGAAAGGCGACTCGCCAACCGAAGTATTCGTTGAGCCACCCTCCAAACAGAAACCCGAACAAAATACCAAAACTGACCCCTGTTGAATAAAACCCCAGGGCACTGGCACGGGACTCCGGCGCAAAAATATCGGAAATCATTGAGTGGGAGGGTGGACTGCCCCCCGCCTCACCCACACCAACGCCAATACGCGCCAGCAGTAACTGCCAGTAGTTTTGGGCAAAGCCACTAATGGCCGTCATGAAGCTCCAGACAAAGAGCGACAGGGACACAATATTGCGTCGATTGCCGCGATCGGCCCAGCTGGCAATAGGCAGGCCTGCGGTGACATAAAAAACGGCAAAAGCAAAACCGGTAAGCAACCCTAACTGCGCATCACTGAGCAACAGGTCTGCCTTTATGGATTCCTGCAAAATGGCTAACAGCTGGCGATCGATAAAATTGAAGCTGTAAACCAGCGTCAGAGTTCCCAAGGCATAGTAAGCCGCGCGGGGGGTTTGGTAGGGATTGTTGACCGGGTGTTGATCATCCGCGCCCCCGGTAGGGGTGGAACCATCTTGCATAATACATCCTAAATCTGCTCGAGGGCCCCATTCGGTGCTTGATGGAAGTGCCGCTCGTTTTTATTGTTGATATTCGTGACCTAGCTTCATCAAATTTTTGCGGCATTTCTCTATCAATAAGACTCGACAAAGTCGTCAGATAGAGATCAGAATCCGCGCTAAAAAGATCACAACTAGGTGCGGAGTACCATACGATGAATGCCACCAGAAACCCACCCTTGATTACCATCGGTCCTCGAGTCAGAAAATCGCCCTTTTACGAAGCAACCCTCGCCGCAGGGGCTTCGGTTTTTACAATTTATAACCACATGTACATGCCTTCTAGCTATGGCGATACGCTAGCTGAGTATTGGTCAATTGTTGAAGGTGTTAGCCTCTGGGATGTTTCTGCTGAACGCCAAATTGAAATCAGTGGGCCCGACGCCGCGGCCTTCGTCCAGCTACTGACGCCCAGAGACATTAATAATTGCCCGGTGGGTCGCTGTCGCTATGTGATATTTCTCGACGAAAATGCCGGTATCGTTAATGACGCCGTGCTGTTTCGTTTAGAGGAGAACAGATTTTGGCTGTCGCCGGGAGATGGCGACGTTTTGCTCTGGGCTAAGGCCGCTGCCGCCATGAGCCCTCTGAATGTGACCGTGCACGAACCCGATGCATCGCCACTGCAACTCCAAGGACCCTTGGCGCCACGAGTCGCGCATAAACTTTTTGGGGATCTTGCTCTTGAGTTGGGTTACTACCAGTTTCCGGAAGTCACCTTGCAGGGCATCCCTTTGGTGCTCAGTCGAACCGGCTGGAGTGGCGAATTGGGCTACGAGCTCATTTTACAAGATAGCCAGCGAGGCACAGAACTCTGGGAGCTTTGTATGGCAGCGGGGGCCGAATTCGACATAAAGCCCGCCTGCCCGTCACTGGCACGCAGTATGGAGGGCGGTCTCTTGTCTTACTGCTCTGACATTACTCTGGAAGACAATCCATTCACTATTGGCATGGATCGACTCCTCGATATCGATAAACCTTATGACTACGTGGGGAAGGCCGCGCTTCAAAAAATAGCGGAACACGGCACGCGGCGCCGTTTAGTTGGCGCCAACTTCCAGGGCGACCCGGTACGCCCCAATGAACATTTTTTGCCGGTACGCGTGGCTGGGGAAGTCGCAGGGCACTTAACGCGCTGCGTCTACTCTCCGCGTCTGCAGCACAACATCGCGCTGGTGAACCTGCCGGTTGAATACGCCGCACCGGGTACCCTGATCGAACTCGACCTTCCTGAAGGACAGCGCAGTGCCGAAGTTGTGGCCCTGCCTTGGTTTCCCGCAGAGAAAAAAATACCGGCCTGGTAAGTCCGCAAAGTTCGCGTACCGAGGCCGAGGTGCGCGATTTCACCTTCGCTGATGCTTGGGTTTTACGTCGATACATCTGGTACCGTTTGCAAACAGATGGTTAACACAAGAGACCCCTTATGCCGAACCGACACCATAAGCGTCGATCACGCTCCTACGTTGTTATTTTATTGGGGCTACTGTGGCTTCTGAGCTCAACCCAGCTGTTCGCCACACAACGCGACCGAGCTCGAGACTTAGGCATTCCTTTTACCGGTGAGACCGGCCCCCTCAATGGCATCACTGATGTCCGCGGCGTAGAGGTGGGGCACAAGACCCTGATCTCAGGACACGGACCGCTGGTGCGAGGTGTAGGTCCGATTCGTACCGGGGTTACTGTTATCCATCCCCGGGGCAAAGCCAGCACAGAAGGGGTCTATGGGGGTTGGTTTACCCTTAACGCCTCGGGGGAAATGACGGGCACTACTTGGCTGCAAGAGCGCGGGTTAATCGACGGCCCAATTGGCATTACCAATACTCATAGCGTGGGCATCGTAAGGGATGCATTCGTCGGTTGGATGGTCGATCAAAAGTGGCCCGCGTTATGGCATGCACCGGTCGTCGCCGAAACCTACGACGGCGCGCTCAACGATATTAACGGCCAACACGTGCAACGCTCTCACGTTTATAGCGCCCTTGAAGCTGCAACTGCGGGGCCAGTCATAGAAGGCGCCGTGGGTGGCGGTACGGGCATGGTGTGTAACGGTTTCAAAGGCGGTATTGGCACCGCGTCTCGGGTCGTCTCGGTGGCAGAAAAATCATTTGTCGTGGGTGTACTGGTGCAGTGCAATTATAACTGGGGCGGGGACAGCTTGCGCCTGGGCGATCGCTGGGTTTTCGATGATCTACCCGTAGGCGAGCATTGCTACACCGACCCTGATATAGCACCGCAAAACCCCTGGTTCCCCTATTGCAGTGGCGCTGAGCTGAAAAAAGACAGCCCCACACGGGATGGGTCGATTATTGTTGTCGTGGCCACCGATGCACCAATACTGCCGCACCAGTTACATCGCTTGGCGAAGCGGCCGTCGCTAGCCTTGGGACGCCTCGGGGCTATTAGCAACCCAGGATCGGGGGATATTTTTGTCGCCTTCTCTACCGGCAATGGGGGCGCGGTTAATGAAGATGCCTTCAACACGGTAGAGCAATTTCCCAATAACGCACTCAATGCATTATTCCGCGGGGCCGTTGAAGCGACCGAAGAAGCCATTGTTAACGCCATGGTTGCGGCAACCACCATGACCGGTGCCGATGGACTCCGGGTACAGGAATTGCCCCACGACAAAGTCCGCGTCTTATTTGCCGAATAACGCCTTTTTGAAAACATGAGGTTGGCAACGGCAATGCTTGCCTGCTCCATAGACTGGGACAAGCGGTTCAATTTTCGAGGCCGCCAAAAACTCACCGCCTCTAGCGATTGCTGATCCACACAGACTGGTAAGGCGCTAGGCAAGTCTGGCTCATAGAATCATCAAATTTCTGCCCCGACACAAGGTCGTACCAGTCCTGGGTGGCGATCAAGTTTAACGATTGAATCGACAGCATTTGAGGCTGATCACTCACGTTGTAAACGCAAAAGATGCTTTGCCGTCGATCCGTACTCTGACGCCAGAACCCAAATAAGGGGTCGCCCAAATTTAACGTGAACTGTGTGGCATTGGGGTGAAAAGCCAGCTGCTGTTTGCGTAACTCAATTAATTTTTGGAGGGCCGCCAGGACGCGATGATGGCTGGACCGCGGATTATCAAGGGCAGCCGCTAGATCACTCAGCTGCCACTGGTGTCGATTGATAGCTCGGTTGTGACCCGTATGACGAACGCGTTCCACATCATTCTGAGTGCCCAGCAACGAATGAAGGTAAAACGCCGGCACACCCTCAAGACCCAACATAATGGCGTGGGCGCAAATGAATCGCTCCAAACCCAGCTCGTCAGTGCCCTTAACCGTGCCGCTGAGCGCATCAAAAAGCGCAATATTAACCTCGTAGGCTCGGCTTTCCTCTTCGCCACTTTGGCGTCGAGATATGAGGCCACCAAAACTCTCAAGAGTAGTCACCAACTGTTCAAGATCACTTTCGCTGAGCAATCCCTCTACCGGGCGCAACCCTATGCCATCGTGTGAGGCGATGAAGTTAAAGTAGGTCGTTCCCGCTGCAGCGGGGGGCATGCTCATCATCCAAGCGCGAAGATGTTGGCTGCTGCCCGTCAGCAAACTATGAATCAGCAGTGGGGGTAGCGAAAAATTATAAATGGCATGGGCTTCATCGGAGTTGCCAAAGTAAGATAAATTTTCCGTGTTAGGGACATTGGTTTCCGTAATCACAATGGCATCTGATTGTGCACACTCAATGAGTGTTCGAAAAAGTCGAACCACTTCGTGAGTCTGCGGCAGGTTAATGCAGCTGGACCCTGAAATCTTCCAGAGGAATGCCACGGCATCGAGGCGAAAGATACGCACCCCAGCGTCGAGAAGCTGACGAATAATTCCAGAAAACTCTTCAATGACCGCCGGATTTTGAAAATCAAAATCGACCTGATCCGCGCTGAATGTACACCAGACTGTGCGGCTGCCCGCGTCTGTTTGTACCGTTTCCAATAAGGCGCTGGTACGAGGTCGAACGACTTGCGACACATCGAAATCCTCGGGAGGTACATAAAAATAGTCAGCGCCCGGGTGAATGCCCCGACGGAAATTCTCAAACCAAACCGAGCGACTGGAACAGTGGTTCAGTACGAGGTCCGCCATCATCCGGTAGTCGACAGCGATACGGGTGAGGTCAGACCACCCCCCCAACGACTCATTAACACTGGAATAGTCGAGCACCGCAAAGCCGTCGTCTGAGGTCCATGGGTGGAAAGGCAAAATGTGTACCCATGAAATTGTAGAGCCGATGCGTTGGTTGAGAAAGTTATGAAGCACTTGAAGCGGCTTTTGTTCTGAAGACTGGATGGAGTCGCCGTAAGTGATCAGCGCTATATCCGACTCATCCCATAAGTTCCTAGAGGCTGCCGGCGGAATCTGCTGTCCCGAGAGGCGCATAGCCTTGAGCAGTCGATCCCGCCATTGGACCAAAATGTCGGGGCTCAGGCCGTCATTAAAGAGCGTGGTGAGATGTGCATCTACACGTTGAGAGAGGTTCATGGTCAGGGCTCAGGTCAGGGCTTAGGCCAGTGCCACCTTGGGAGGTTTTGACATTGCGTGGGAATAACAAAACTCGTCGTGATCGGCTTCAACAGCATCGACCAATTGATCAAAAATATCAGGAATAGCACTGACAACTCGATTCCACGTGGGAATAAAAGGTGCATCCATAGGCTTTTCCAGAAAATGCCGACCCGCCTCCATGATATTTTCAGCGAAGAGTTCTATCGCCTCCTCCTCGCCGTTGATATCAAACTGCAGTCCATTCATGATCGCGTCATTGCGATACGCCTCGGTTAAATCGAGGGCAAGACGGTAATAGGTGGCCTTAACGGTTCGGAATGTTTCTTGATTAAAAACTGTGCCCTGAATTGCCAGTTTGCGAAATATCGACTTGGCGATGTCGGTAGACATGCGGGATAACCCTGCCCCCGGATCATCCGCTGACAGGTTTTGGTGTTTGTGGTCGTAATTACCGGCAATATCGACCTGGCAAATGCGCTTGTTGTTGTTGCTGCGGTAAACCTCAGAGACAACGCCTATTTCCAAGCCCCAATCGCTGGGCACTCTGAGGTCGCTCAGTGCATCTCGGCGAAATGCAAATTCACCGGCCAAAATGTAGCGGTAGCTATCTAGATAATTCAGATACGCCGACTCCCCTAATACCTGCTTGAGTGCCCGGATCATGGGCGTGACCAAAAGCCGGCAAACTCGACCGTTGATTTTGTTGTCGGCGATGCGAGGGTAATAACCCTTACAAAACTCATAGTTAAATAAAGGGTGCGCCATGGGGTACAACAGGCGCGCGAGTAGGCTGCGCTCGTACGTTAAGATATCGCAATCATGCAGTGCTACTGCGTCAACCCGGGCCGTTGCCAAGACATAGCCCATGCAATACCACACATTTCTGCCCTTCCCCAGCTCCTTAGGCGCAAGACCCGCCTCGGCCAGACGAGCATCGAGGGCCTGAAGACGCGGCCCGTCTTGCCAAAGCACTCGATGGTGTTGCGGAAGGTCGGAAAAAAACGACAGCGCGTGGCGATACTCTTCGGCGTTGGCGCGATCAAGACCAACCACGATTTGCGATAGATACGGTACTTTTTTCAGCTCTGCCAAAATGTTGGGCAGTGCCGGCGTGGCGATCTCTGAATACAGCGACGGCAATATCAAGCCCAGAGGACGCCGCTCGGCATGCTGGACGAGGTCTTGCTCTAAGCTCGCGGTAGAGCGTTCACCCAGATTGTGCAGCGTAGTGATGCTGCCGTTCTGATAAAAATCGGCCATACCCTTTCTCCTTATCGAGTCTTTCAATGATGTGCTGAATCCCCTCTGCCCAGCCTGCCGGGCCCTCTTGGGCACTGAGGTAAAGTTGGGGGTGATGACGGGGTTTTGGGGGTTCATGCACCGGCGAGCGAACAACGAGTGCGTGATCTGCCGCTTCTAAAAGCTCGAGATCATTATCGGCATCCCCTGCCGCAATACTGATAGCGTCAGCATACAAATCACGGCATATGTGCCCGTGAAGCCAACGCATGGCGGTGCCTTTGCCGCCACCGGCTAACACGTGCAAGAAGCGCCCGCCCTGAACAACCTGAAGGCCAAGCTCAGAGGCCAACCGGGCAAAGACCAGACGATCTGCTGCCGACCCAAGCCACAACAAAGCTTCGCTGTAGTGACGAGCCAGAGCGCGACGCGCTGAGGGCTCATCGAGACCGGTAACGGCGCAGACTTGTCGGGAGGACATATCACTCAACGCATGAAAGCGACTAGACCACTCGTCCCCCAAACCGGCCAACAAACCGCGAATGTAGCCCCGTGATTTACTCAAAACATGACACCAGTACCCACCAGCACTGGCCGATCCCGGAGGGCGCGATAAACCCCAAGTTTGCGGTACCCAGATAGCCGCGCCATTTTCCACCACGAAAGGGCCGGTGAGCGCTAAATTTTCACAAAGCAGCTGCACCTCGGCCTGGGTCTTGCTGGTAACCGGGATAACGGGAATGCGCCGGGATAACACACCGGCCAGAACGGGAGCTGCTGGGCCAACTTCATAGGTGTCATGATCGAGTAGCGTGCCATCGAGGTCGGTATAAATAATCGGATGACTCATCGCAATCTGCTCTCGCATAAACGACGCGCACCACACCGGTGCGCGAGCCTCATGTCAGTGCAATCTTCACAGTGCTGTTCTATTCCTTTCATTCTGGGCACTCCTTGCCTTGAATGTCTCATTCAGCGTTTATGTATCCTCATAAACGTCTTTCCCAGCGGCTAATCAAACACCGCCAACGGGTTCGCACAGGGGCTACAGCAAATACCGTGCCTTTTATTAGGTTTTTTTATTAAGGGAGCAAGAAACGGGTCTTAGGGGGTAAACAATATCGCGACACACAGGGGCATCGTCTTCAGCCAGATAGCTAGTGGCTTTGAGGGCCTGCGAGCCCGGCCAATACGGTGCGGGCCCCGGAGAAGGGCCGTCGACCATGCATAACCCGCAAGTTGTCGATTAATATCACGTCGCCGGCCTGCCACAAATGGTCGTAGACCTGCTGATAGGCAATAGCCACCATCTGCTTTAGTGCCGGCGCCGGCATGGCCGAACCATCACCAAAGCAAACCGAACTGGCCGATGAATTACGGGGGTCCTGCCAGCCAGCAAAAGCGGCTACCAACTGGTTAAAGAAAACTTCTGTACCGGTGCTGGTTTGCCGTATTGCAGGTAAAGCCCGCGTTGTCACACGCAAGTCATCACCGGCCAGCCAAACCCAGGTATACCCCAGCTGCTGCAGCTTAGCTTCGGCAGCGGCCCGGGAGTTAACACTCAGTGTGTCTAGCCAGCTACGCCCCTGCCCCGAACCCGAGTCTGCCTGAGCGGGCATGGTGTGGGTGTAAGACACACCCAGCTCACGACAACGCCTAACAAAGTCGGGTAACTGCCGTTGCAAATGTGCCATGAGGCGATCTGACCGACACAGCGGAGTGGCCCCACCCGTGACGGCAGCACGCTCGCAATAAAAGAACAGGTAACGCGGAAATAGGGGTGTCTGCGCCATCTCATGGTGCAGAAAAATCTCAAGCTCTGGGGGTGCCTCGTTGGCCGTAAATACGCGTGGGCTGCGGTTTTTTCGCACGGCGTTCGACAACGACTCGGCATAGGTAAAAGGCTTTAGATCGAGCGCCTCGATACAGCGGTCAAACCCAAGGTCGCCGCCATCAGGAAAACCCCTGAACAAGATAGCGCCGACCTGATCTAACACAGACATCACATCGGTCGCGGTCTCTGACAGCCAATCAAAGAGGTGACCCTCCCCCGTTGGCATGAATTCCAGCGCGAAGTCATCTGCGCCCTTGGCCGGGGCAACTAAAAACGGCAGCCGACGTAATAGCGGTGCTATGGCTGGATCGGTCTCAGTCATAAATGGGATAGAAGCCGCTAAAGGCTTCTTCACAAAACAGCCCCGGGTCATTGAAACGTCGGCCTCGATTTAATGCGCTAATGGCGGCCATCTCGGCTTCATTGAGACTGAAATTAAAGACGTCAATATTTTCGCGAAGACGGTCGAGCTGGCTACTCTTGGGGATCACCGCAGTACCGCGCTGCACACCCCAGCGCAACAACACCTGCGCCGGAGTACGCTGTAAACGCTCTGAGGCGGCACAGATAACAGACTCATCCAGCAAACACTCCTGGGCCTCTGCCATGCCAAGCTCCAAGTAAGACAATGAGCCTAAGGGTGAAAAAGCCGTCACCGCCATGTCGTAGTGGTGCGCCAAGCGAATCAAGCGCTCCTGAGTCAGGTACGGGTGAGATTCGATTTGTAACAGGGCAGGCTTAATTCGAGCTGACGCGATTAAGTCATGGAGCAATCCCGTATTAAAATTACAGACACCAATTTCTTTCACTAAACCCGCTTCTACCAGGCCCTCCATAGCGCCCCAGGTCTCCGCAATGGGGACCAAATCGGGCTCCATACGCGGGGTTTGAGCCTTGGGGTCGTGAATCCACTCTGGCGGGTAGCGTTCTGAAAAATCGACGTACTTAAGCGCGATGGGAAAATGAATCAGGTAAAGGTCGAGACAATCGAGGCCGAGATCTTTCAGGCTGCGCTCGCACGCAGCTCGCACATGTTCCGGGCGATGGTAGGTGTTCCAAAGTTTTGACGTCACCCATAAGTCATCTCTGCCCACGCGGGTATTTTGCAGCACCTGACGCAGACCTTCACCAACGGCTGCCTCATTTCCATAGTCGGCGGCGCTGTCCAAATGGCGATAACCCGCTGCAACTGCGTCTACCACCGTCTGGGTTACGGATTGCTCGGGCAGCTTCCACAGGCCCAAGCCAACGGTGGGCATGTGCCCGCCACCCACTGAAATACCATCTTCAACCACTATCAAGGCCTCTTTATTTATAAAATGACTGACAACTGCCCTATGATCTCACAGCCCACACCTAACAGGGCCAACTCACCTGCTCTTGAGCGCAAAATTCATCCATAAACACCACCTGTCCCGTGGCGAGTGAACGTTGCGCTGCACTTGCCACCAACAAAGATTTTAATCCCTGAGCTGGCGTTGCAGCATCGACCACATCGCCCTCCAGTTGCGCCAGAAACGCCAAGTGCTCGAAGAACGTGGCACCGCAATGGCCACTATTTTCAATGGCCGAGGGGTAAGTCACCGTCATGCCATCGTATGCCGGGTGTGCCGAGGCCTCTATTTGAATCTTAGCCGACGAATTAACACCCCGGCGAAAACTAGATGACTCACTAGCCACCAGCCTCCCTTGGTCGCCGGTGATGACTAGCTCTTCATAGAGTTCCTGACAAAACATGTTGAGCGTAAAGTGGGCGAGCATACCGTTGTCGTAAGTCACGGTGACAAAAGCATGATCATCAATATCAGCGCTCAAACCCCGGTGCTCGAAATCAATAAAATTAACCGCTTGACCCCCTTGGGCGTAAACCTTCACGGGATAGGCATCGACAGCTAGGTTAATGAGGTCGAAGTAATGGCAGCATTTTTCAACCAGAGTTCCCCCCGAGTAGTGACTAAACTTATTCCATTCGCCCACCTTGTTGAGAAACGGTGGTCGGTATTCAGACATTGCCACGGTATGAACGGTGCCCAAAGCCTGCTGCACCTTAATTGCATGAAAAGCCTCAATGTACTGTGCTTTAAAACGGTACTGCATACCTAGCTGAACAAAAGCAGGATGCGCTTTTGCCAAAGTCACCATACGCTGTGCATCAAGCAGTGTAGTCGCCATAGGCTTTTCTAAAAAAATGGGTTTACCCGACTTGATAAGCCGTTCAAAAATCGCACTATGGGTAAAGTTTGGCGTTGCAATGAGATAGGCATCCACCGCCTCATCGGCGCATAACGCCTCGAAGGAAGGGTAAACATTTAGAGTCATTTGGGTGCTTTTCCGGTACTCCCGCTGGGCCTGATCCAGGCTCTCGGCGTGATCGTCGTACACGCCCTGAATGCGCATCCGCCCTAACAGTAGGGCCACCCTGAGATGCTCTCGACCCATCATGCCCACGCCAATAATCGCCAGGCGAGGTCCACTACTACCATCACCCCGAGCAAGCCAAGCCTCATTGGCAAGCTGCGCTGAAGGTAATGAAAAAAATCGTGGTCTCACAAACTGGGGCTCCTCTGGTCTTTGCGCGATACTGAAACGAAGAAGTACCACCAAACTCCGATATTCACTAACGCTATGATCATGAGGCAGGGCACAAAATAATGGCTTAAGCCACCGACTAGCCCGACGGGAGAAAACAAAAGATACAGCGCCAAAACGCAGGACAGCAGTGTTACTGCACAAGGAATGCCGTAGCCCCAAGGATTTAGATCAAGGGCCTGTTGCTGATGAAAGATCCAGGCTTCCGTTCGGGGCCTCCACAGGCCAAAGACCAGCATGATGGCGACTTCAATAATGAATAAAATCGCATATAAATGTAGAAAATGTAGCGGTATTTGCTCCTTAAAAAGAAACTGCAGGCAACCGTAAGTGATGACATGAAAGACGATAACAACCTTGGGCGCCACAGCCGGGACTTTGCGTGTAAACAGGCCGACAACCACAATGGCGATGACCGGGATATTATAAAACCCCGTAAATATTCTAATGATTTGCCACAACCCCTCGGTCGCAAATTGCAGCATGGGGGCAACTACAAACGAGAACAAAGCAATGGCAATACTCGCGCGCTTCGCTACCTGAATGCGCTGTGCATCGGTCAGCACCTTACCCTGCATCGGTTCCCAAACATCGAGGCAAAATAACGTGGCCGCGCTGTTCAATAATGAATTAAAAGAACTGAATACCGCGCCCAATAACACCGCCAAAAAAAAGCCCCAAGCGTAGCTCGGTAGCACGTCGCGAACCAATTGCGGATAAGCAAGATCGATGGATGCCAAATCGGAACCGTATAAATGAAAAGCAATGACACCGGGTAGCATCATGAGAAAAGGTACCAGCACTTTAAAAAAGCCCGACAGCAATACCCCCTTTTGCCCCTCTGCCAAGTTTCGTGCCGCCAAGGTCCGCTGAATAACATATTGGTTGGCACACCAATAAAAGAGGTTGGCAAAAACCATTCCAGTGAAGAGCGTGGCAAAGGGTGTCGGGTCGTTTGATGCACCAATGGCGTTGAGCTTGTGCGTTTCAGACGTGACTACCGTCGTGAGCCCGCTAAACACGCTGCCCTCGCCCAGCAGCGCCAACCCCAACAGCGGTACCGTAAGGCCCATGATCAGCAGACCAATGCCATTTAGCGTGTCAGATACTGCAACAGCCTTAAGGCCACCAAAAATCGCATACAAAGCCCCCGTGGCACCAATCGTTACCACCGTCAAAGGCAGGGCCCATTCATCGTCGATAGCCAGCAACTCGGGAATGGTAAACAACTTCATCACCGCCAAAGAACCCGAGTACAAGACGCTAGGAATTGTCACCAGACCGTAGCCCAACATAAACAGAATCACCGTCATTCGACGAACGTCGTCATCAAAGCGTTGATTTAAAAATTCAGGAAGCGTTGTAAAGGCACCAGCCAAATACCGAGGAAGAAAGATGAACGCCATAAAAACGGTCGCAACCGCCGCTGTCACCTCCCAAGCCATACTGCTTAAGTTAAAGCCATAGGCCGAGCCGTTCAGTCCGATCAATTGTTCCGCAGAAAGGTTGGTCAGTAGCAGCGAGCCCGCAATAATCGGCGCCCCCAGACCCCGACCCGCCAGAAAATAGCCCTCTGCGGAGTCGGTCTCACCCCGGGTTTGACGGTAGGCAATAAAAGCCACCAAGCCCATAAAAAACAGGCAGCTCAGGAGTGTGAAGGTTACGTCATAGCCCATGGTGGGTGCCCTATCTCGTGCAGCACTACCCTACGCAGGGCATGGACCACGAGCAATGCCTAGCAGGATGAATGTCCATGAAAGTTCGATCTCGGCAACGATGCCAGGGGGTTGACGATACAACGGCCCAATGCTCCGTCACGACGCTCATTATGGCTCATACAATAACGTCAAAGAACCTAAATACAACCAGAACGCGCCGGGTTGGCCGTCGTCTGCTCAAAGTATAGCCATCGTTCTTTGCCGTCGTTAGGCATAAAACGCTTAGACGTTGACCGTCGTGGTCACAAACAAATACCGGTGCAAGCGTCTGCGGATAGGACCACTAAGCAATCTGCACGGCCAGCACGTTGCTAATCGAAATCGCGGGAGTCAGGCACTGAGCCCGACCGCCGCATCAACGTAGTTCCCACGATAAATTGCGCTTTATGCTGACCTCAGTGAGTATCCTCGATAACCTTAAGGACGATGACCTTCTGAAAGGATTCACCTGTGGACTACGACTACGACCCAGTTCCTCTTGCGAGTAAAGCGCAGCTCACCTCCGCTGAAGGTTTAGAGCGCAGTAGCCAGTACCTAGAAACTATGCGCAGCCGGCGAACAGTGCGTCAGTTTTCTGATCAACCCGTTCCCAAGGACATTATTGATACGGCTATT
>QXYP01000043.1:0-403 GCA_009886815.1 Halieaceae bacterium | reverse complement strand
TGGCACTTTGTGTGTATTCGTGACCCCAATATTAAACGGGAAATTCGGTTGGCGGCGGAAGCCGAAGAGCGTGCTTTTTATGCCGGTAAAGCGGGTGACAACTGGCTTCAGGACATTGGTCCTTTGGGCACGGATGCCCAAAAACCTTTTTTGGAAACTGCGCCCTGGCTAATCGCCATTTTTTCTGAGCGCTATGGTTTAGACGCTAACGGCAGCAAGCGAAAAAACTACTACATCTCAGAGTCTGTTGGAATCGCCACAGGATTTCTGATTAGCGCCCTGCACACGGCAGGCTTAGCTACCCTCACGCATACCCCCAGCCCTATGAAATTTCTTAACACCATTTTAAAGCGCCCTGCCAATGAACGGCCCTTTATACTCATGGTTGTAGGGTACGCAGCTC
>QXYP01000042.1 GCA_009886815.1 Halieaceae bacterium | reverse complement strand
GGTATGACGAAGTTCTCGATACACTGGGCAATCGCATGGGTATCTCGGGCATCGAGGAAAAATCGACGAGAACTAACAAATAATCCGCGAGTTGTTTCGCGGCTAGGTAAAAATAGGAGAGCACATTCATGGGACTTGGCGGAATTAGCATTTGGCAATTACTGATCATCCTGGCGATTGTTGTCATGTTGTTTGGAACATCGCGGCTTAAAAATATTGGTAGTGATTTGGGAAGTGCGATCAAGGGCTTCAAAAGCAGCGTGAAGGATGAAGGCGGCAAGGATTCAGGAGCTAGCGAACGACGGGAGCCCGAATCAGACACCAAGGACTCAACCCCTTCCTAACCCGATCAGCACATTTAGGTAGCATTCTCAGTGTTTGATATTGGATTTTTTGAGCTGCTGTTAATCAGCATTGTTGGGCTATTAGTTTTTGGCCCCGAGCAGTTTTTGGATGCTGTACGCACGACGCTGCACTGGATAAAGAAGTTTCGTCGCAGTGTTGATGACGTTCGCCTAGAGGTTCAGCGAGAGCTCCATAATGATGAAATTTTAAAGCAGCTCAAAGACAGTGCGTCCGAGCTCGAGCATGAAATTCGCGATGTCGCGGCACCCGTGACCGAAAAGATGGCCGCCATAGAGCAAGAAGTGCAGGCCGAGATCCAGCCATCGTCAGATAGCGGCACCACTGTGAATAAGCCCGGTGAATCTCGAGTAGACCCATCTTGAATAAGGTACCGGACGCCACAGAAGCCGAACCCCATAACGACACGATGCAGCCGCTAGTGGCGCATCTCGTGGAACTCCGTGATCGCCTGCTGCGAGCCGTGCTTGCAATTCTTGTGGCGTTTATTTGCCTGTTTCCTTTTGCCAATGAAATTTATACCTTTGTCTCGCAACCGCTTAGGGAATTGCTCCCGGAAGGATCGAGCATGATTGCCACGGAGGTCGCGTCACCGTTCCTGACTCCATTTAAGCTCACACTCGTGGTCGCGGTATTTGCCGCTATTCCTTACATTTTATTTCAAGTTTGGGCGTTCGTGGCCCCAGGCATGTACCGCAAAGAAAAGCGCCTTGCCTTTCCCCTGCTCGCATCGAGCGTGGTGCTGTTTTATGCCGGTGCGGCCTTTGCTTATTTCGTGGTCTTTCCACTCATATTCGCTTTTTTCACCAGCGTGGGGCCCAGCGATATCACGGTGATGACCGATATCAATCGGTATCTCGATTTTGTGCTCAAATTATTTTTTGCGTTTGGTATCGCCTTTGAAATCCCAATAGCCGCCATTATTTTAATATTGACCGGGGCCACTACTCCCGAGAAACTTGCGAAGAAGCGCCCTTGGATTATTGTTGGGTGCTTCATAGCAGGCATGCTGCTGACACCACCCGATGTCATTTCTCAGTCACTGTTAGCGCTCCCCATGTGGCTACTCTTTGAGCTGGGCATTATATTTGGCCGTCTGTTGCAGCGGCGATCATCACAAGCGGGGGCGCCGCCGTGAACACAAGCGCGTTTCTTTATGGGATAACGTCGCTGGCCTCCCCGAAGGCACACAACAGCCACATTCAATATGAGGGGTAGTTATGATTAAAATTTTCTACCAATGTCTGATTTTAAAAACGCTGCTACTCGGCGTATTGAGTGCCCACGCTCAGAACTCCACCAGTGAAGCTACTCTGCAGCAGGCCTCAGCATTATCCGTCTACCAATCAGAACAACAGTTAGAGCAGTTAAGTAATGAAACCAGTGAGCGTAAGCTATCTCCGGCTTCTGCTCGAACGCCACTAGACGCGATTTTAGGTTTCCGAAAATATTTACGCGCTGGTGACTTCGCTGTTGCAGCGCAATACCTTGATCTACGTTATGTTCCGGAAGAAATTGCGGCAATCGAGCCCAAAGATCTCGCCCAAGCATTGGCCTTTGTCTGGACAAAGCAAAATGTATTAGACATCAGCGTATTAAGCGACAGTCCCCAAGGACACCTCGATGATGACCTGCCCAGTTATCGTGATCAGGTAGGCGAGGTTCAGCTGAGCGAAACCGTGGTTCCCATTTTCCTTCAACGCATCCCCGACAAACAAAGTGACTATGTCTGGCGTATTTCAAATGCCACCGTATTGCTAATCCCGAACATGTGGGAAGAACATGGCTACTCCCAATGGGCCATATGGCTGGCTCAAACATTACCCCCATTTATGCTTTTGGGCATGACCAACTGGCAGGCATTTTCAATGCTGCTCGCTCTGGGATTATTTTGGGTCATTTCAGGTCTAATCGCGCGCCTTATGACCTGGCTTTCCCTGCGTATCCCCAACAAATTCCCCCTGGCAATTACGCATTTTTGGTCACTCCCCATGCGCATAATTATTTATGTCGCACTGCTGCGAATCGCCATAGAACAGTTGGGTCTATCGGTAACAGCCCGGGTATACCTACAAAGCTCACCCCTGGAGTATTTGGCGGTGACCGTGTTTATCGTTGCGCTGCTGACTTTGTGGCGTGATTATAAATTCAGGCAGCTCGAGCGCTCCGGTGAACTGCATTTGACCGCTTTACTGCGGCCACTTGTGTTAATGGTGAAAATTATTGTTGTGATAGTGGCCATTCTGGCTTGGGCCAAAAACGCCGGATTTAATATCTCAACATTGATTGCTGGCTTAGGCGTTGGCTCGCTGGCAATAGCTCTGGCGGCCCAGCGTACAATGGAGAACATCATTGGTGCGGTCACCATTTATGCCGCTCGACCGATACGGCCTGGCGATCTTTGCCGCTTTGGTGAACTCAAAGGCACCGTCGAGGAAATTGGACTGCGATCCGTCACTGTGCGGACCCTGGATCGCACCCGAGTCTTTATTCCCAACGCTAAGTTTGCAGCGGATCAGGTGGAAAATATTTCTGTCCGGGATCGCATCCGATTTTTAAAGCACCTTCAGATACAGATGCCAACATCTGAGCAACTTCGAGTGATTCTTGGCGAACTCCGCGAAATGCTCTCGGCACACCCCAAGGTCCTGCCAGACACAATCTCGGTAAGGCTTGTCGATATCGAAGCTGCCACCGCGGTTTTTAGAATTGATGCCGGCATTATGACGACAGACTATCAAACCTATCTTGCCATTGCGGAAGACCTGAACCTGCGAATCATTGAGACAGTGCACGAAAATGGCGCCATCTTTTCGGGGCCGGGCCAAGTACTGCAAGTTCGTGATTTCCATAAAGCTAGCGAAGAAACGATGTCAGAGGTCACGGCCAAGCTTGACGGCTGGAGGGATTCTCAGCAGCTCCCCTTCCCTGACGTATCAGAAGAACGAAAGACCGAAATCGAAGGCAGCCTAATTTATCCCCCCGCTGGCTCACCCGATCGATGAGTGAAGACACGAATACACCTCAGGATATACCTGAGGAACCTACCTCGGCTGGATTTACCCCGCTGCGTGGTCTGCTTGGGCTGCTGTGGCGACACAAATTGCGGTTGGTGGCAGCGAGTTTGGCTCTGATTGTCACGTCAATGCTGCAATTGTCACTCGGATATGGCCTGCAGTTGTTAATCGACGATGGTTTTGCCGGTGGCGATCCTGAAGGGTTACGCAACGCGGTGGTTTTTATTGTAGCCGTTGGTGCTGCAATGGCGGTGGGAGCCATGGTTCGCTTCTATCTGGTGTCATGGCTTGGGGAGCGCGTCAGTGCGGA